>JAYUIZ010000317.1:0-6919 GCA_043765595.1 Lysobacter sp.
CGACTTCCAGTCCTTTCTGCGTCTGGTACTGACGCACCGCCGCTTCGGTCATATCGCCGTAGTAACCCGTCGTCGGCAAGGGCTGGCCCTGCGCATCGCGGATCCCGGCACCGTTGAGGGCTTCCTGCAGGCGCCGTACGCCATCGCCGCGCTCCTCTTTGACCAGCAACGTATCGTTGACGCCACCGCTCTGGGTTTGCGGCTGGCCCTGCGTCTGGCCGCCCCGGGTCTGCGCGGGGGTGTTGGGATCGCCGCTGAGTGCGCGGTAGGCTTCGGATGGATTCATGCCGCTGCCGATGTTCTGCTGGTACTGGCCGCGCATCTGATTGAGCGCGGTACCGACCTCGGCCGCCGAGATCGATGCGCTGTTGCCGGCGGAATCGCCGTCGTACACGCTGCGTCCGGTGCGGGGATCGGCGACGCTGGCGAACTCGCGGGCCAGGGCGAGCTGCGCGCCCTGCAGGCCTTGCGCGCCGCTGGTTTCGCCGGTGATGTAGGCCCGGACCTGCGGGCGCTTCTCGTCAACCAGATAGTCCGCGAACATCCGCTCCTGCAATTGCGGGGTGAGTCTGGCGTTGCGATCGATCCCCAGATTGTTGACCGCTTCCTCGAACGTGCCCGGGATCATCTGGTACTTGCCGACGGCGAACAGCCGGTCGGGATCGTTGCGCGACAGATCCTGGCGACGCATTACCTCACCGACGGTCATCTGCGAGAAGTCGATCTGCGCGCCGTTGGCATCGCCGGCACGGCCGCGGTTGTAGGAGCCATAGCCGCCCTCGCCGCTCGAAATCAGCGTGCCCAGCGGATTGTTGGGGCCGAAATCGTTCGGGCCGCCAGAAATCCGGCCGCCGGTCGTCGGCGGGTTGGGCGTGGGGCTCTGTTCCGTAGGCGCCGGTGTCTGCGGCGATGTCGGCGTCTGCGGCTGCTGGCCCTGTTTCAGGCCGAGCGCGGTCAGCGTGTCGTTGCCGGCCTTGCCGTCAACTTCGAGCCCTCTCTGGGTCTGGTACTGGCGCACCGCCGCTTCGGTCATGTCGCCGTAGTAACCGGTGGTCGGCAGCGGCTGACCCTGCGCATCGCGGATCCCGGCGCTGTTCAAGGCGACCTGCAGTGCTTTCACAGCATCGCCGCGTTCGCCGTGCTTCAGCACATTGTCGGCCATCGGGTCGACGTTGTTGGACACCGCCGCGCCATTGGACTGGATGCGGCCGCTGGTGATGTCGTTGATGTAGCGCTCGAACACGCCGGCCGGTGCCTCGACGTGCGCATGGATCGAACCGGGGCTGCCGACATCGCCCATCCGGCCCATGGTCTGGCCGTACTCGATGCGGCTGCCGTCCGCGGGCTGGCTGCCGCGCGCCATGTGCAGGGATTGCGCGAGGACGTTGCCGTCGTCGCCGATAATCTGCACGGTGTTCCACTCATCGTTGAGCGCGCGAATGGTGCCGGACGCCGGCGCCGGAATGGTCGGCGGATCGATGATGAAATCTTTCTTGACGTGCGGTTCGGGACGGTTGTTGACGCGAACTTCTTCGAGTTCGCCATCGATGGTCCGATAGTCGCGTCCCGGTTCGCGGCCGCTGCTGGGGTGATGTTTTTCCAGATCGCGATAATTGTTGACGCGTTCAACGCGGTTGCCAACGCTTTCGGTGATGACGTAATTCGGCATGACGGTATCTCCTTCTGTCGATGATGCGGAATGCGATCGGATTTCGGGCTCAGGGTGCGGGCGCTTCGGGATCCTGGGCGAGATACCAGCAGTCGCCCTTGTCCTCGAAACGGTAGGAATTGCCTTCGGACATGCCGTAGCGGTAGCTGACGGCGCGAACGGTGTCGCCTTCTGCGGCGATATCGAGCTTCAGAAGCGTGGCATCGACCTTGCCTTTGCTATCAACGAAGCGGTATGCGTTGTCGACATAGTCGACGTTGAAATCGTCGTAGGCGCTACCGGCGACATAGACCATGCGCGTCTGGTCGCCCGCGTCGCCGGAATAAAGTTCCGCCACTTTCACCGCCGGCGCGGTGAACGCACGCTCGACGCGGGGATCGGAGGCGAAGGTTTTCAGGAACGCATCGAAATCACGCGACGGACACGTCGGCGCCGCGCCTTCGATCGACTTAGCCGCTGGCTCCAGCGCCGAAACGTCCCATGATTTCACCGCGAGGGCAGCTTCCTCGCCGGGCACATTCCAGCGCTCGGAGGGTCCATACGTGGTGACGCGCATACGCTTGGCCTGATCGGCGTTGGCGAAGTGCATCACGCAATGGCCGTCGCCGCTGCAGCTCTCGACCTCCGGCAGCTCGCCGCAGACACGGGCTTCACCACCGACGTTGTCCCAGCACATCGGGTCGCGCAGCGGCAACCATCCGGCATCGGTCAATCGTTTGCGCAGATCCGCGTAAGCCATGTCCGTGGTGAACGCGGACTCGACCGCAGTCGCTGCCGCCTCGGCTGGCAATGTCGCGGGCTCAGCCGCTGTCGGCGGTGCGGCAGCAGCGGCTTCTGCTGCGGGCGAGGTCGGCTTGCATGCGGCCGCAAGCAGGATGACGGTCAATATCCAGATATTTCGATAGCGCATTGTGCTTTTCTCATCTTCTGAGGAGGAATGCCCGGGAACGACGCCCGGGAATGCGACGGTGCGGGAGACTTCAGACGCCACGCGTCCGGTCTTGGCGCTGGCTGTCGCCGGCCTGACCGGGCTGCACGCCGAGGGCGGCGAGCTGCGCGGTGGACGTTTCGAGCGGCTGCGCGGCGAGTTCGGCAAGTTTGAGCGGGAGCAACCGGTGCGAGGGATCGCTCAGATCGCCCTGGACGGCGAACACCCTGCCGGATGGGCCGGGCACCAGGTGATCGACACGCTGCATGTCAGCGGCCCTGGTCGCGACCAGGATCGAGGCGGCCGCCTGCTGGCGTTCCTGATCGCTGTTCAGGCCAGACACCAGGCCCAGAGCGGCATACATGTCGCGATAGAGGCCGTGTTCGGGGTGATCGCTCTGCGCCACCGAAAGCGGCGGCTCACCGACCGCCCGCGTACGGGAGGCCATCAGCGCATCCAGACCATCGCCGTTGCGAGTAATGTCGTGGATGTGGTCATAGTTGCTGACGCCGTTGAAGTCGCGATACGCGCGGCCGCCGGTCATTGCCTCGCGGGCGCTGTTGAAGCCGACGATGTGCGCGGCCTTCAAAAACCCGGCGACCCGGCCGGGTTTCTCGTCTTCGCCGATGAACCCCTGTTCGCGGGCGCGGCCATAGTCGCTTTCGGCATTCAGCTTGAACGCGAGGTCCTGGCGGTCGGGAGAGAGCTTGTAGGCTTCCAACGCCAATCCGCCCTTCCAGTTGGACGCATCTTCCAGGAACGTCGCCATGCCGCCGGTTTTCGCCCACGCCAATTCCGAGCGATGGCCACCCATCGCTTGGTCGAATCTGTCTTTGTCGACGTAGCCGGCTTCAGCGAGGAAATCCGCTCCGGCCCGGTAGCGCCCCACGAATCCTAGGCGATCAGAAGTGGCCGGATCGCCACCGCGACTGACAGTCAGCACGGTGGAGGCGATCAGCCTGCGGGTCATCGCGTCATCCAGTGTCGCGATATTCCCTTGTGTGTACATATCGGCAGTGGCCACTGCCTGTTGTCGAATATCAGCCAATCGCTGACTCCCAATGGATATTCAACGGATGTCGCGCGGTGCCTTTCGGCCCTCGCAACCCCCCTTTATCATCGCCGAAGCGGCAAAACTTCACTACCTCGGCTTGGTGAGCATACCCGACCAGGCGGTGCTGCGGTGTGGATGTGGCCTGCTGCTTGGAAGCATCATCGGCAATCGGTCTGCGCCAGCCGCAGCGACTGCAGCACGCTGCCGTCGGCGCCCTCTACGAACGCGGTCAGGCCCCACGCGCCCTCGCCCGGCTCTACCGAAACCATCCTGGACACTGGCGCGCTACCGAGCGGCCACGGTCCCCAGAGCTTGGTCACGACCCGGTCGTGGCGCAGCGTGATCCCATTGTTCTCGCCTGCATGCACGCGGGTTTCCTGGGCATCGAGTGTCTGCGCCAACCAAATCGAGGCCTTGGCAGGGGCCTTGTCGCCGCGCGCCGCGCCCAGATGCAGGGTCCAACCGGTGCCCTGCGGCTGCAATTGAAGCGCCAGACCGACCTCGGCAGTGCCCTGCGCGGCGTCCAGCGCCCGCGCGAACGCCGGAGCCGCACGCCAGGTCGTCTGCACCTGCCGACCAATCATCACCTGCGGCGTATAGACGGCGGACTGCCCGGCCGCGTTTACCCGCCGACGTTGACGCTCGCTGTGCCGGGGCGACGCGAAACGATCCGGCCAGCCCAGTTCGTCCCAGTAATCGACGTGGAAGGCGAGCCAGTTCGCCCGGGGTTCGCCACTGCGGATTTCACGCGAGAGCCAATGGTCCGCCGGCGGGCAACTGCTGCAGCCCTCCGAGGTGTAGAGCTCGATCAAGGGCATGATCTGGCTGCCGCTGCGAGCGCTGCAGATGCCGGCGGCGGCGGCGGCGGCATCCGCACCGACAAATGTCAAGGCAATACCCGTGAAACCTGAGAACCAAAGCGATGGCCAACGCATATCGATCCTTTAGCTTGGGGGATTTGTCTATGAGAGAGGCGACCCGGAGGACAAGGGGTGCGCAGCCTTCAGTATCAGCCCCAATGGCTTTGCTGCGATCATGTGCGGGCATTCATTCCGATCCAGCCCATGACCACCCTGCGTTGCCTGCTGCTCGCCTTCGCCTTCACCCTGCTCGCCGGCTGCGGCGGCGAATCCGTCAAACCCTCGCCCCCCGCACCGGCCGTCAAGGTCATCCCGCCCGCCCCACCGGCGAAGATCCGGATCGGCATCGCACTCGGCGGCGGCGCGGCCAAGGGCTTCGCCCACATCGGCGTCATCAAGATGCTGGAAGCCAACGGCTTCAAGCCCGAGGTGGTCTCCGGCACCAGCGCCGGCAGCGTGGTCGGGGCGTTCTACGCCAGCGGCATGGACGCCTTCCAGATGCAACAGCATGCGGTGGCGCTGGACGAAGCCAGCATCCGCGACGTCACCCTGTTCAACGGGGGCATGGTCAGGGGCCAGAAACTGCAGGATTACGTCAATCAGATGGTTGGCAACCGCGCCTTCGACAAGATGAAGAAACCGTTCGCGGCAGTGTCCACCCAGTTGGAAACTGGCCAGCGCACAGTATTCGTGAACGGCAATGTCGGCCAAGCGGTGCGCGCCTCGTGCAGCATCCCCGGCGTGTTCGAGCCGGTGAAGATTGGCAAGTTCTATTACGTCGACGGCGGCGTGGCCAGCCCGGTACCGGTGGACGCCGCACGGCAACTGGGCGCAGATTTCGTTATCGCCGTGGACATCTCGACCCGGATCACCGGCAAGACGCCGGAAAACCTCCTGGGCGTGGTCAATCAGTCGATCACCATCATGGGCCAGAAGCTCGGCGAGCAGGAAATCGCGCGCGCTGATGTGGTGATCCGTCCGAAGGTTAACGACATCGGCCCGGCGGATTTCGAGCAGCGCGGCCGCGCTATCCTCGAAGGCGAGAAAGCCGCACTGGCGGCAATGCCGCAGATCCGCGCCAAGCTTGCGCAGATGCAGCAGACGCGCGTGGCTGCGCAGGCTGCGAAACGCGATGGTGCTGCGTCGCCACCGCTGAAATGCGAGGAACCAGGCTTTTTTGGCGGCCTGCTAGGCAAGGAACCCGAATGCGCGCCTGCAGCCAAGCGATGAAGCATTCGGTTTGCGACGAATGAAAAGAGCCGGCAATGCCGGCCCTTTTCGTTTGCATCCATTGCGATCAGGACTCAGTGCGCAGCGTCGACCCGGCGGAACAGCGCTTCCTGCAGGATTGCCGTGGCCCGGCAGTTCTGTCCCGAGAGCGAGGCTAGCTGCAACTGGCGCTTTTGGAGATCGCCGAAACTCCGTTGAGGTGCGCCCCAGATCGGGTCATTTTTCTGGAAACATGAAGGCGATGACAAGTTACCCGCACCGACCATGAACTTTGAAAGATCGCTCTGCACGTTGAAATCACGCGGCGTGATGTGCACAAAACTGGTATCGGCTCCCATCTGCTGCGTTGGATTGATGCTGTCCATCTGCAGTGGGTTGTTGTTGTAACGCGCTTCACCGCCATGGCAGCCACTGCACGTCTTCAACGAGAACTGATGCCTGTTCTCGACAATGGCGCCCGGCGCTTTCCACACGGCGCTGTCGGCGACCGAGGAATAGATCGTCGAACCGGTCAGGAAATTCGCTCCTGCCCAGATCAGCGGTAGGGTGTGGGTTCCGTTCGCCACGCCGGGAGCAGTGTTGATGTAGTTGGCCAGCAGCGCGGTATTGTTCAGCGAATGATGCGGCGTGTTTACCGTGGAGACGATATGCAGCATCCCGTCCGATTGCAGATGGAATTCGCGCAATTCCCACGGACCGCCCAGCGGAATCGGCTCGATCGGGCGACGCGTGGAAAGCGGCGAAGGATCGAGATTGCCGCGATAACCGACCAAAGCGACTTCATTGGTGCGAATCTGGTTGATCGCGCTTCCATTGGGTTTGCCGGGCGCGACGCCAGCCGCAGTGAACTGGTCGGTGATCGCCTGCAGCGCCGGGTTGAAGGCTGCACTACCGAGGCCGATATTGCCAAGCGCATGCCACTGCTGCGCATAGCTGCGAATCGCCGTGCATTGGTTGATCGGCACGCCGTACTCGAGGATCACCGTGAAATCCATTTTTGTGCAGCCGCCATCGGCGCTGCGATCAACCACGCCGAAAACGAAGCGTCCCTCGCCCGCATTGATCGGAATGCCGCCGTTACCGCCGCCATACCTCGGCTGTCCGATCGCAGTGCTGCGCAGATCCACCCGGTTGACAATCGCCAGCAGCCGCAGCGGCGACTGCGACAGGTCGAGCTT
>JAYUIZ010000318.1:0-2452 GCA_043765595.1 Lysobacter sp.
CTGGCCGAAAAACTGCGCGCCTACAACCTGCAGGATCAGGGATTGGACACGGTCGACGCCAACATCCGCCTCGGCCATCCACCCGATGCCCGCGATTACGGCGTGGCCGCGCAGATCCTGCGCGCGCTGGGCATCGACACCGTGCAACTGCTCACCAACAATCCGACCAAGGTCGCCGGCCTCAGCGGCTACGGCATCAAGGTCGCCGCGCGCGTACCGCTGGTGATTCCGCCGCGTCCGCAGAACCGCGACTATCTGCACACCAAGGCCCAGCGCATGGGGCATCTGCTGGATGCGCCGGCCGGCGAAGATACCGACGCCCGGCTGCCGGCGATGGATGCGCTGTTCGAACTTCTCGAACACACCCGCACCCAGCCGATGACCGCGCGTCCGTTCGTGACCCTGAGCTACGCGCAGAGCCTGGACGGCTGCGCGGCCGGCGTCGAAGACCGGCCGCTGGCGATCAGCGGCGGCGCGGCGCGATGTTTCACCCATCGGCTGCGCGCTGCGCACGACGGCATTCTGGTGGGTATCGGCACCGTGCTGTCCGACGACCCCAGCCTCACCGTTCGCGAGGCCCAAGGCCATCATCCGCAGCCGATCGTCGTCGACAGTCGCCTGCGCTTTCCCATCGACGCCAAGCTGTTGTCGCATCCGGACCGGAACGTGTGGATCGCCACCACCCATCGCGCCGATCCGCAGCGCGTGCGCCGCCTGGAATCGCTGGGCGCCGAAGTGCTGATCGTTCCCGCCGACAGCGCCGATCGCGTCGATCTTGACGCGTTGATGGCGCAACTGTGCCAGCGCGGCGTGCGTAATCTGATGATCGAAGGCGGTGGCCGCATCCTTACCCAGATCGTCAATCGGCAATTGTTCGATCTGCTGGTGCTGACCGTCGCGCCGCTGATGGTGGGCGGCGTGCCGGCATTCGCGCCGCGGCAAGGCCTGCTGCGCCATCAGCACACGCGCATCGCCCAACCGCAGTACCTGCCGGTCGGCGAAGATCTGGTGGTGTGGGGACGGCCGCAACGCGCGGACACCGGCCCGGGAGGTGTTGCATGACCACGTCGCCCACCTTCGTCTACGGTGTGCTCGACGTGCGCGACCGCCTGCACGACGCGACGCTGGGCGAACGCTGCCGCGAACTGACCTTCGCCTGGTCGCGCTGGTCGTATGCCGGATCGATAGTCGAACACAGCAACCCCGACCAACTGCTCGCGCTCGCGGCGCAGCGCGGCGTGCGCTATTGCCTGGTGCAGGCCTGCGGGCATCTGGTGATCGAAACCCTGCGGCCGAAAGGCGCGGCCGCGCCGGAGCTGGTCGAAATGCTGATTGCCGCGCTGGGCAATGATGCCTGGCTGGTCGGACGCAAGGTGTCGGCGAACGCGATGCACGATGCCTGCTGGCTGGTCGATCTGGAGCGCTGGCAGGCGCGCGGCCGCCCGCCTCTGCAACGCGACGCGCAGCAGCCGTGGCTAACGCTCGCGGCCGGCGAGAGTGACAGCGGGGGCATCGCCGACAGCCCACCGCAGGCATTACTGCGCGGACGCGATCTGGAGCCGCAGCGCGAGGCGCACGCGCAGGCGCTGTTGCAATCGCCCGCACAGGTCGATACCGCGCAGCTGCAGCCGCCGCTGGGCGAATTCGTCGCATCGCTGGCGCGCACGCTCGACCAGTGCCAGCGCGGCGTCTTCATCTGGAATCTCGAACCCTACGATGACATTCTTGTCGAGGGCATCCATGTCGAGGGCATCCATATCAAAAATGCGCAGCCGCTGCGCTCGCTGTACTGCGTCGCCGCCGGCTTCAAACCCGATGCGATCCTGCGCAGCCACGGCTACACGGCCGACACCGAAGTCGTGTTCTTCGATTACAGCGGCGAGGCGCTGGCCTTCCGTCGGCTGCTGATCGAACAGTGGGATGGCTACGACCTGCCGTCGTTCCTGCTGCCGCGCCTGAATCCCGCAGAAACCCACTACTGGCTGCGTTCGACCGCGCGCGGGCAGATGCCGGAGCGCGAGGAACTGGTTGGCGAGTTCGACCAACTCTGGGCGCGCGAACTCCAGGATTGGGGCGGTGCCGACGCATTCGCCGAGCACTGGAACGCCACGCGACGCCTGCGCCATCGCTTCGTGCAGGTGGATCTGCTGCAGGCGCCCGAAACCGCGCTGGGCATACCGCCGTACGGTCCGGCGCTGGTGTGGTGGAGCAACGCGTTTTCGTCGGTGCATGCGCTGTGGCATCTGCGCCATGCCGAACGCCTGCACGCGTTCTCGCGCTGGATCGACGTCATCGCCGAACGCTGCCCGCAGGCCTGGCTGCTCGGCGCCGACGCCAACAACTGCCCGGTCGGCGGCATCCAGGCGGCCGCTTACGCCAGTCTGCTGTCGGCATGGCAGGGCGGGATGCACGAACCTCTGCCCGGCAGCGCGACGGCGACGATCCGTTTTTG
>JAYUIZ010000319.1:0-2444 GCA_043765595.1 Lysobacter sp.
CGCGCCGTGGGCCGGCGACGTGCTGCACGGGATTGTCTTCGTATTATCGCGACAGGAAACGCATGGCGCGCTCAATGCGCTGTGGTTGGCGCTGGCAGCGGGCGCGGCGTGGTCGATCGTCGCAAGCCTCCGCGCGAGCGCGCACGAACGCTGGCTGGCGCTCGCGCTGTTAGCCAGCCTGGCAACGCTGGTTTGGATCGCCGCGGGCATGCAGACAGAACTCGCAGCGACGGCGGTGACGCTGGCATTCCTCGCGGTCGTCGTGGCCGAGGTGCCCGGGCGACTGTGGCCCGGCATGGTGCTGTTCGCGGGCCTGTGCGCCTTGAAACCCGTGCACGGCATTGCCGCGCTGCCGCTGCTGATCTACGCCGGCTGGCGCCACTGGCCGCAGTGGCCGTGGCGTCGTTTGCCGCTGGCATCGATCGCGTTCGCGGCGCTGGCGACCTCGGCTTATGCGCAATCGTGGCTGGCCACCGGCAATCCGGTGCTGCCATCGTTCAACCAAGTGTTCGGTTCGGCGTACTTTCCGGCCGCACAATTCAGCGATCCGCGCTGGCATCCGGGATTCGCGCCCGATCTGCTGTGGCGGATGACGTTCGATACCGACCGCTATGTCGAAGGCTGGGACGGCGGATTCGGTTTCGTGCTGGTCGCGCTCGCCGGCCTGTGGCTGCTGGCCTTGGTGCAGCCGGGACGGCGCGCGCTGATGCTCGCGGTCACCGCGAGTCTGCTGCTGCCGCTGATGCCGATGCAGTACGCACGCTATGCCTTACCGGGCCTCGCATTGCTGGCAGTGCTGTTGCCGGTTGGCGCTGAAAACAGGCTTGGAAAACGCAGCCTACGATGGCTGCTGGTCGGTGTCTGCGTGTTGAATCTCGCCTTCCAGGCGAATGCAAGTTGGATGCATCATTCGGCTGCGCTGAAACGCACGATCCGCAGCGGCGGCGATGCGGATGCGGTGCTGCCGGCCTATGTGCCGGAACGCGTGCTTTTGAAGCGGGTTCCAAACAGCGAGCAGAACATCGTGCTCGCCACCGACCCCATGCGCGGTTTCGTCGCCGAACTCGGCGGCCGCGGTCGCACCGTGTCGCCGCATGATCCTTCGTTGGCCGCAGCGGCGCTACTGGCGAGTCGCGATGTTTCCGGCGTGCACTGGTCGCAACTGCTCGCGCGCGAGCACATCCGCTGGGTGCTGGTGAACGCGGACATTGCGGATCCTGCGCTGCGCGCCGGGCTCGCTCGCAGCGGCGCGGAACGCATGGACACATTGGGCAACATCGAACTTTGGCGGGCACCGCCGCTGGCCGCAAACGGATCGCCGCGATGAGTCTGCATCGACAGGGCCGGCACTACTTGATGATCGGTGCCGTGCAGTGGCTGCTTGACTGGGGCGTGATGGTGCTGCTCAGCCATTTCGGGCTGCTGATCGAAGCCGCGAATATCTGCGGCCGGATCAGCGGTGCGATGCTGGGATTCTGGCTCAACGGCAAGGTCACATTCGCCAGCGACGACACCCGCATCGGCGGCACGCAGTTGCGACGGTTCGTGCTGATGTGGCTCTGCACCACCGCTGTCAGCACTTTGGCGATAGGACATATCGACGACATGTTCGGGTTGCAGTGGGCGTGGCTGGCGAAACCGGCGGTCGAACTGATGCTCGGCGTAGTGGGCTTCGTGCTGTCGCGGCATTGGGTCTACAAGGCCTGATGTTGTAGGAGGGGCTTCAGCCCCGAGCTTTTCCAAATCGATGGCCATCGGAAGTTTCAGCCCGGCCAGGGATCATGATTGTTTCTGAAAAGCTCGGGGCTGAAGCCCCTCCTACGAATTGGGTCCATTACGAATCGGGTCCATTACGAATCGGGTCCATTACGAATCGGGCCTGCAAACGAAAACGCCGGCTTTCGCCGGCGTTCCGATATCGCACGATCGCGAAGAACTCAGTGCTTGAGGTTCTTGCGCAGACGCTCCAGCGCGCTCAACTGGGCGAGACTCATCGCCAGCTGGCTCTGCGCTTCTTCGGCGCTCATCTTCGGATCCTTGTGCGCCAGCGCGCGCTCCGCCTCTTCCATCGCCGCGCGAACCGCCGCTTCGTCGATGTCCTGGGCGCGCACCACGGTGTCGGCCAGCACGGTCACAACCTGCGGCTGCACTTCGAGGATGCCACCGGAGATCGCGAAATCCAGCACTTCACCGTTCGCCTGGGTCACCACGACCTTGCCCGGCTTCAGGCGGGTGATCAGCGGCGCGTGGCGCGGCGCGATGCCTAACTCGCCCTGTTCGCCGGTGGCGACGACAAGCGTGGCCTCGCCATGGAAGATCTCGGCTTCGGCGCTGACGATGTCGCAACGGATGGTGGCCATGTATTTCGGTTCCTGTAGGGTGGGCCTTGGCCCACCGCTTTTCTCGTGACATCAGGGGATTTGCGACAGATCGGAAGAGCGTCG
>JAYUIZ010000320.1:0-2444 GCA_043765595.1 Lysobacter sp.
TGTATCGCGCCACGTCGTCCAAACTGTTCAGCGTCTGCCTGCGGGTGATTCCGGACCGGGCCGAGGCTGAAGACGTGCTGCAGGAAGTGTTCACCACCATCTGGCACAAGGCCCACCAGTTCGACCCGGGACGCGCCAGCCCAATCTCATGGCTGGCGATGATCGCCCGCAACAAGGCCATCGACCGGATCCGCTCGCAGCCCGCGCGCGGCACGCTATCGCCGATCGAATTCGCCGACGACATCGCCGACGGCGGCGCGTCGCCGCTGCAGACCGCCGTATCCGCCGACGAACGCGAACGCCTGGAAGCCTGTATGGACCAGCTCGATGCGCGCCGCAAATCGCTGATCCGCGCGGCCTTCTTCGAGGGTTCGACCTACGAGGAACTGGCCCAGCGCATCGCCTCGCCGCTGGGTTCAGTCAAGAGCTGGATCCGCCGCGGCCTGTTGCAACTGCGTGGGTGCCTCGAAGCATGAACGTGCGACCCTCATGAATATCCGCGACCTCCATCATCAGGAATTCGACGGCCACGAGCCGCCATCGGCCGACCTGCTCGCGGGCGAATACGTGCTGGGCGTGCTCGACGCCGACCAGCGTCGCGAAGCCCAGGCGAGGATCGTCAGCGACAGCGGCTTCGCCCGTCTGGTCGCCGACTGGGAGCAGCGTCTGACACCCTTGCTGGCCGAATTCGGCGATGCCGAAGTGCCGCCGCATCTGTGGCCGCGAATCCGCACCCAGCTCGGCTGGCCGGCGGTCGGAACGACGGATGCGAGCGCGACGAAGCCGGGCGTGTGGCAAAGCGCTGGGTTCTGGCGCGCAGCGACCGGTCTGGCGGCTGCAGCCGCACTGGCCGCGGTCGCGATCGGACCGCTCGGCCTGTTGCGCGACGACGCCGATGTCGGCCCCGGGCCGGTCGCTGTCGATCCCGGCCCCACGCCGCCGCAACCGCCGGTCGAAGATCCTTCCGCACCCAAGCCGGTCACGACGCTCGCCCGCGACGATGGCAGCCCCGGCTGGCTGGCGTCGGTCGATCGCAAGGACGGCACGGTGCTGATGGTGCCGGTGCCGACCGCGGCCGATGCCGAAGGTCGCGTGCCCGAACTGTGGCTGATTCCGCCGGGCGAAAGTCCGAAGTCGCTCGGGGTGGTGTCGATCGATCGTTCGCACACGGTGAAGGTGCCTGATGCGCTGCGCGATGCGCTCGCGAAGGGCGCACTGCTGGCGATCACGCTGGAGCCCAACGGCGGTGCGCCGCGCGGCATTCCCACCGGTCCGACTGTGGCGAAGGGCGACATCGTCACCCTGTGATGGCGGACGTCACGGTGGAAGTTGTCTTCGGATAAACCCGCCCTCTGACTGCATCCGGATCCCGGGTGTCGACGTAATCAACGTCGACACCCGAGGAGTCCAACATGCCGGTCCCCGCCACACTCGATCCGCCGCAACCACCCGCGAATTCTTCCGCCATCAAGCGGATCGGCATCGCCTTCGCGCGGTGGTTCGATACGGCCGCAGCCGAAACCGACAGCGCAGACGGCGACCGCATCGACTGGCTGCGTGCGTTGCCGTTCCTGGCGATGCATCTGGCCTGCCTCGCGATATTCTGGGTAGGCGTTTCGCCAATCGCGGTCGCGGTCGCGGTCGCGTTGTATGCGGTGCGGATGTTCGCGATTACCGGTTTCTATCACCGCTATTTCTCGCACAAGAGCTTCCGCACCTCGCGCGCGGTGCAGTTCGTGTTCGCACTGATCGGCGCCTCCTGCGTGCAGCGCGGCCCGCTTTGGTGGGCGTCTCATCACCGCAATCATCACCGGCATGCCGACACCGCGAACGATGTGCATTCGCCGGTCGTCCACGGTTTCTGGCGCAGCCATGTCGGCTGGTTCCTCACGCGCGGCGGTTTCCGCACCGACTGGGACCGCATTCGCGACCTCGCCCGCTTCCCCGAGCTGCGCTGGCTGGATCGCTACGACATCCTGGTGCCGGTGGTCCTAGCGGTCGCAGTGTTCCTGCTGGGCGCCTGGCTGGAAACCGCAGTGCCCGGGCTGGGCACCAACGGCTGGCAGATGCTGGTCTGGGGCTTCTTCGTTTCCACCATCGTCCTCTTCCATGCCACGGTCACTATCAACTCGCTGGCGCACCGGTTCGGCACACGCCGGTTCCAGACCCGCGACGACAGCCGCAACAATCTGTGGCTGGCCTTGATCACCTTCGGCGAAGGCTGGCACAACAATCATCATTTTTTCCCCGGCTCCGCACGCCAAGGCTTCCGATGGTGGGAAATCGATCTGACCTATTACGGACTGCGCACGATGGCGATACTGCGTCTGGTCCACGACCTCAAGCCGGTTCCGGCGTGGGTGGTGGCGAAGGCGAGGGCCAGCTGATGCGCATCGCCGTCGTCGGATCGGGCATCGCCGGCCTCGCCTCGGCGTGGCTGTTGT
>JAYUIZ010000321.1:0-2438 GCA_043765595.1 Lysobacter sp.
ACGGATTTCCCCCGACAGCCCCACTTCGCCGAAGGCAATGGTCTTCTCCGCCAGCGGCCGGTCGCGCAGCGACGACAGCACCGCCAGCAGCACCGGCAGATCGGCGGCGGTTTCCTGCACACGGATGCCGCCGACCACATTCACGAACACGTCCTGGTCGCCAACCACGATCCCGCCGTGGCGGTGCAGCACCGCCAGCAGCATCGCCAACCGGTTCTGCTCCAGGCCCACCGCGACGCGGCGCGGATTGGACAGCGGCGATGAATCCACCAGCGCCTGCACTTCCACCAGCAGCGGCCGCGTACCTTCGCGGGTCACCATCACGCAGCTGCCCGGCTGCGGCGTGCTGCCGCCGGAGAGAAAGATCGCCGAGGGATTCGGCACTTCGCGCAGGCCCTTGTCGCTCATCGCGAACACGCCCAGTTCGTTGACTGCGCCGAAGCGGTTCTTGAACGCGCGCAGCACCCGGAACCGGCTGCCGCTGTCGCCTTCGAAATACAGCACCGCGTCGACCATGTGTTCGAGCACGCGCGGGCCGGCGATGCCGCCCTCTTTGGTGACGTGCCCGACGAGGAAGATCGCGGTGCCGGTTTCCTTCGCATAGCGCACCAGCCGTGCGGCGCTTTCGCGCACCTGGCTGACCGAGCCCGGCGCCGCGGTCAGCGATTCGGTCCACAGGGTCTGCACCGAATCGGCTACCAGCAGCTTCGGCTTCATCTGCGAGGCCTGTTCGAGAATGCGCTCCACGCCGGTTTCGGCCAGTGCGCTCAGGCCATCCAGCGGCAGCCCGAGCCGCGACGCGCGCCCTGCCACCTGCGCCAGCGATTCCTCGCCGGTGACATACAGCGCCGGCAGCCGCCCGGCCATGCTTGCCAGCGCCTGCAGCAACAACGTGGATTTGCCGATGCCCGGATCGCCGCCGATCAGGATCACCGCACCTTCGACCAGACCACCGCCGAGCACACGATCGAACTCGCTGATGCCCGTGCTGGTGCGCGCGTCCTCTTGGTGCAACACGTCCTTCAGCGGCGTGATCTTGGGCGGATCGACCTTACCGGCCCAACTGCTGCGTCGTGCGGCGGGCGATGCGGCCGACGCGGCCGACGCGGCGGATTCCAGCACGATCTGGGTCAGCGTATTCCACGCCCCGCATTCGCCGCACTGCCCCTGCCATTTGTTGAACTCGGCGCCGCATTCGCCGCAGACGAAGGCGGTACGGGCTTTAGGGGAGGCTTTGCTCACGGGCGATGATCCTGACGAACGAACCGACACTTTAACGGCTGGCGGTCGCGGATCGTGAGACGGACGGTTCAGGGGTCCCGTACGGGGCGGGCTTGGCACATTGTGGGTGTCCCGGTTTTCGTCACCGGTTTTCGTCAAAACCCGCACAGTAAGGCACGGCACACGCATCGCTGGACGCAGTGATAGGTTCCGGCGAGATCGGGTGGCGCAATGTGGGAACGCGGTCGGGTCATGCAGCCATCGTGCCTTGGCTCGATGCGGCGGGATATCGGGGATTGCGGTAATCCCCTGTCGGAAAAGTCTGAGTTGTGGGTGTCCTCATGAACCACCAGTTGGAGTTCGACCTGCGCCTCTATCTGACGCAGCTTGATATTGGGCAGTCATGACGCTTGGACGATGGAGTCTCAATGGGACTTTCTGCGTCGAAGATCGAAGCGATTCGGGAGAACGAATCGCCTCGGACCTCACGCATTTCGGCGATTCAGATTGTGGGTGTCCTAGTCTTTGCTTGCGATAGGTTCAACCAAGCAGCGCATCAACCAAGACAGGCTCCCGAGCCGCTGTCGGATCAAGTCGAGCCGCGCCGGATCGGCAAGCAGGCGCATGCGCTTGTGTTCAATGGCTGCTTCGGTGTCTTCGCGCGGAGGAAACAGACGCATCCAGCGGGCTGCCACGTCTTCATCGCTCCATGCCGATGCCTGGATTGGATCGATCCTGAGCACCAGATGCAGATGATTGCTCATGACCGCATATGCATGGATGACAACTGCGTAACATTCGGCCACCAGATGGATGCGTGCTTCCACCCAGTCCTTGCGGTGTTCGAAAGAACGCCCGGAGTAATGATCGACCCCGCACAGAAAGGCGCGGCGCACGCATCGCTGGACGCAGTGATAGATTCCGGCAAGATCGGGTGGCGCGATGTGGGAACGCGGTCGGTTCATGCGGCCATCGTGCCTTGGCACGATGTGGCGGGATATCGGGGATTGCGGTAATTCCCTGTCGGGAAAGTCTGAGTTGTGGGTGTCCTCATGTGTGCAAAGCCGGGAAAAGATAGTCGAGAACATGGTTCAAAATCACGCTGAAGTCATGGCGCAGCGTGCGCAGTGGCGTCAGTGGCGCGATGACGAAGTGCAATCCTTTGTCGAATATTTCAAACAGGAAACGCCGGAAGACTTTGGCGAATTCTTTAAACA
>JAYUIZ010000322.1:0-2435 GCA_043765595.1 Lysobacter sp.
GCTCGCGCGGCCACCTCGCCGCCGACCTCGACCCGCTCGCCATGTGGCAGAAGAGCGAAGCCCCGGACCTCGATATCGCCTTCCACGGCCTGTCCAACGCCGACCTCGACGCCACCTTCTCCAGCGGCGGCGTCGGCGGCCAGGCGCAGATGAAACTGCGCGACCTGCTCGCCAAACTCAAGACCACCTACAGCGGCAGCATTGGCGCCGAGTTCATGCATATCACCGACGTCGAACAGCGTCGCTGGGTGTACGAGCGACTGGAAGCCGCAGGCGGCGATTTCAAGCGCACCGAGGAGGACAAGCGCCGGATCCTTGAACGCCTCACCGCGGCAGAAGGCCTTGAGCGCTACCTGCACACCAAATATGTCGGCCAGAAGCGTTTCTCGCTGGAAGGTGGCGACGCGTTGATCCCGATGCTCGACGTGATGATCCGCCGCGCCGGCAGCGATGGCGTGAAGGACGTGGTGCTGGGCATGGCTCACCGCGGCCGTCTCAACGTGCTGGTCAACACGCTCGGCAAGCCGCCGCGCAAGCTGTTCGACGAATTTGAAGGCAAGTTCGACCACGACGACCTGGCCCATGCCGGCGACGTGAAGTACCACATGGGCTTCAGCGCCGATGTCGCCACGCCGGGCGGCCCGGTCCATATCGCCCTGGCGTTCAACCCGTCGCATCTCGAAATCGTCGATCCGGTGGTCGTGGGCAGCGTGCGTTCTCGCCAGCACCGCCGCGGCGACAAGGCCTGCAAGCAGGTCTTGCCGATCGTGATCCACGGCGACGCCGCGTTCGCTGGCCAGGGCGTGGTGATGGAGCTGTTCCAGATGTCGCAGGCCCGCGGTTTCCGCGTGGGCGGCACCGTGCACATCGTCATCAACAACCAGGTGGGCTTCACCACCAGCGAACGCCAGGACGCGCGCTCCACGCTGTACTGCACCGATGTCGCCAAGATGGTCGGCGCGCCGGTGCTGCACGTGAATGGCGACGACCCGGAAGCGGTCGCGTTCTGCGCCGAACTCGCCTTCGATTTCCGCCAGCAGTTTGGCAAGGACGTGGTCATCGACCTGGTCTGCTACCGCCGCCACGGCCACAACGAAGCCGACGAACCGGCGGCGACCCAGCCGCTGATGTACCAGATCATCCGCAAGCGCAAGACCACCCGCGAGCTGTACGCCGAGCGGCTGACCACCGACGGCACCCTGAAAACCGAGGACGCGCAGGCGCTGGTCGACGGTCTCCGCGACAAGCTCGATGCTGGCGTGGTCACCACCGAGCTGGCGCAGGTCAAGCCGGACCAGTACGCCATCGACTGGCGTCCGCTGCTGCAGGGCAAGCTTTCCGACCCGGTCGACACCAAAGTACCGCGCGCGAAGCTCGATGCCTTGGCGACGATCATCAATACGCTGCCGGATGATGCCGTCCTGCATCCGCGCGTCGCCAAGATCTACGAGGATCGCCGCAAGATGGGCGCCGGCGAACTCGCCGGCGACTGGGGCTTCGCCGAGAATCTCGCCTACGCCACGATCCTCGACGAAGGCTACAAGCTGCGTCTGGTCGGCCAGGACTGCGGCCGCGGCACATTCTTCCACCGCCACGCGATCCTGCACGACCAGAAAACCGATGTCGACCACATCCCGCTGCAGCAGCTGGTCGAAAATCCCGAAGACGCGACCATCATCGACTCGCTGCTCAGCGAAGAAGCGGTGATGGCGTTCGAGTACGGCTACTCCACCGCCGATCCGCAGACGCTCGACATCTGGGAAGCCCAGTTCGGCGATTTCGCCAACGGCGCACAGGTGGTGATCGACCAGTTCCTGTCTTCTGGCGAAGCCAAGTGGGGCCGCCTGTGCAGCCTCGCGCTGTTCCTGCCGCACGGCTACGAAGGCCAGGGCCCCGAGCACAGCTCGGCGCGTCTGGAGCGCTTCCTGCAGCTGTGCGCACTGGACAACATGATGGTCTGCACGCCGACCACGCCGGCGCAGGCCTTCCACATGATCCGCCGGCAGATGCGCATGAACACGCGCAAGCCGCTGGTGGTGATGACCCCGAAATCGCTGCTGCGCCACAAACTGGCGGTGTCAAGTCTGGACGAATTGGCCAACGGCGAATTCCAGCATCTGATCCCGGACCCCAGCGCCGATCCGACATCGGTCAAGCGCGTGGTGGTCTGCGGCGGCAAGGTCTATTACGACCTGCTCGAAGACGCGCAGAAGCGCGAGCAGAAGGACGTGGCGCTGATCCGCATCGAACAGCTGTATCCGTTCCCGCGTGCGCAGCTGATCGCCGAAATCAAGCGCTATCCGAAGGCGACCCAGATGGTGTGGTGTCAGGAAGAACCCCAGAACCAGGGTGCGTGGTACCAGATCCAGCATCATCTGCGTTTCTGCCTGCAGGACAAGCAGACCCTGCACTATGCGGGCCGCAGCCGTTCGCCC
>JAYUIZ010000323.1:0-6819 GCA_043765595.1 Lysobacter sp.
TCAGCAGGCCCGACACGTCCTGTGCCTGTTCGCCGCTGTCGAAGACGAACGCCTCGCCCCAGACCTCCGGAAGATACTCGCTGGGCGCGACCAGCTCCGGCCCGCAGATCAGCGCGGCGAAGAAACCGTCCAGCATCTCCATGTTCATTCCACCAGGGCCGACCTGACCGAGAAAGTCGGTGAGGCGGTCGAATTCTGCTTGGGTCAGCGACGGGTCCAAGGTTGCAGCCTTCATGTGGAGGACGATGAGATCATCATGGCGATGTAGGGATGGCGATGCAGGGACACGCATGATGCCTGTCCCGTTTGCCAAGGTCGATTGCCCGGAATGGCCTCGGAGATGCACCGCTTTTGTGGGAGCGGCGGAAGCCGAGATGCTCCTGCCATTGTAGGAGCACCGCAAGGCGCGACACACCCTCAGCGCGGCGCCCCCGTCCGCAAGCCCAGCGGCTTTCCCCTCTCCCCGCGCATCGCGCAGGAAGAGGGGGGCGCGTAGCGGCGGGTGAGGGGCGCTTTTCGCACAGCCCCGTGAAACAACCGGGTTGCTGATTCGACACCAACGCGCACTATCACCGCGTCCTCATGCTGACGACGGCAAACCCGCCGCCACATCCCGAAACGCCGCCAGCGCCGCTTCCAGATGGTCGATGATCTCCTGCTGCAGCACATCCGGCGGCGGCAGGTCGTCGAGGTTGTCCAAGCTGTCGTCCTTCAGCCAGAACAGATCCAGGCTGGCCTTGTCGCGGGCGATCAGCGCGTCGTAACTGAAGTATTTGAAGCGTTCGGCTTCCTTGCGCGCGTGTCGATTTTCCGGGTTGTAGCAGGCGATGAAGTCGCGCAGGTCTTCAAGTTTTAGCGGCCGCGTTTTCAACGTGAAATGCTGGTTGGTGCGCAGGTCGTAGAACCACACGCCTTCGGTCTGGGTGCGGCCGTCTTTGCGCTTGGCGTCGAAGAACACCACGTTCGCCTTCACGCCCTGCGCATAGAAGATGCCGGTCGGCAGGCGCAGCACGGTGTGCACGTCGCAGGTCTCCAGCAGCTTGCGGCGGATCTTCTCGCCCGCGCCGCCTTCAAACAGCACGTTGTCCGGCAGCACCACCGCCGCTTTGCCGTCCGCCTTCAGCATGCTGACGATGTGCTGCAGGAAATTCAGCTGTTTGTTGGAAGTGGTTTCCCAGAAGTCCCGACGCTCGTAAGTCAACGCGTCGCGGTCTTCCTCGCCTTCCTCGTTGGTGATGGTCATGCTGCTTTTCTTGCCGAACGGCGGGTTGGCCAGCACGTAATGAACTTTCCCCCGCGGTTCTTCGATCAGTGCATCCGAGCGCTCCACTGACGGCTCGCCCACCAGTTCGCCGATGTTGTGCAGAAACAGATTCATCAGGCACAGCCGGCGCGTGCCCGCCACAATTTCATTGCCGTGAAACGTCTCGTCGCGCAGAAATGCTTTCTGCTTCGAATTCAGCTTGGGCGCTTCATAGCCCAGCCAATCGGCGTTCTGTTTCAGCCAGTCGCCGGTGCCGCTCAGCCACTCATTGGCGACCAGAAAAAATCCGCCGGTGCCGCAGGCCGGGTCGGCGATAGATTTCATCGGCTGCGGGCGCATGCACGCCACCATTGCCTGGATCAGCGCGCGCGGCGTGAAGTATTGGCCGGCGCCGCTTTTGGTGTCTTCAGCGTTCTTCTGCAGCAGGCCTTCGTACAGATCGCCTTTGGTGTCGGCGTCCATCCCCACCCAATTCTCCGCGTCGATCATCTGCACCAGCCGCGACAGCTTGGCCGGGTCCTGGATCTTGTTCTGCGCCTTGAAGAAGATCGCACCCAGCATGCCGTCTTCCTTGCCCAGCTTGTTCAGCGTCTTCACGTAATGCCGCTCCAGCGGCTCGCCCACCTTCGACTTCAGGTGCGTCCAGCCGTAGCCATCGGGAACGTGCGTCTTGCGGCTGTAGGGCGGCTGCGCGTACTCATGCGCCATCTTCAGGAACAGCAGATAGGTCAGCTGTTCCAGATAGTCGCCATAGCCCACGCCGTCGTCACGCAGGGTGTGGCAGAAATTCCAGATTTTCTGGACGAGGGAGGAGGCGTTCATTGCGCGGGGTCCATGTCGTGATGCCGGGTAATACCGCTCAGCTCGGCTTCGATGAGTGCGATGCTGGGTAGGGCGCTTTGCAGCGAAGCGGGCAGCGCGCGGGTCAGTCCATAGCTGGCGATCCCCATCGGCTTGTCGATGCCGCGCAGCGCGTATTCGGCCAGCAGATTATCTTTGCCCTGGCACAGCATCAAACCGATGGTGGGCGCGTCCTGCGGGTGGCGCAGGGTGTCGTCCACCACGTTGCAATAAAAGTTGAGCTTGCCGGCGTACTCGGGTTTGAAATCGCCGCGTTTCAGTTCGATCACCACATAGGCGCGCAGTTTGAGGTGGTAGAACAGCAGGTCGAGATAGAAATCGTTTTCGCCCACGGCGATGTGGTGCTGGCGCCCCACAAACGCGAATCCCTGGCCCAGTGTCAGTAAAAATTTTTCCAGATGGGCGACCAGAGCGACTTCCAGCTCGCGCTCGTGGAAGGTGGCTTCCAGGGTCAGGAAGTCGAAGATGTACGGGTCTTTGAGCGCCTGCTGCGCCAGATCGGACTGCGGTGTGGGCAGGCGGCTGGCGAAGTTGCTCACCGCCTTGCCCTGCCGCAGGTGCAGTTGGCTGTCGATCTGCATCTTCAGCACATTGCGGCTCCAGCCCTGCGCCAACGCCTGCCGGACGTACCAATCCCGCTGGGCCTGATCCTTGACCATCTGCATCAACAGCACGTTGTGCGCCCAAGGCAGTTGTGCAACCAGCGGTTGCCCGTTTGCCCCAAGATCGGGGTTGTTCAATTGGGCAACTGCCGGTTGCCCAATTGCTGCAGCTTCCGGGCTATCCAATGCGGGCGCAGCCTGAACGAACAGGGTCGGGTAGGTGCGGAAGAACTGCACCATCAGCTTCAGATTGCGTTCGGAGAAACCTTTCTGCTCAGGCAATTCATTGCGGATGTCCTGCGCCAGACGCGGGATGACGCCCGCACCCCAGCCTTCCTGTATTTGTCGGGCCGCCAGCAGCTGCCCGATCTGCCAATACAGGTGGATCAGCGCGGTGTTGACGGCCTGCACCGCCCGCGTTTGCGCGGTCTGGATGCGGTCTTTGATCTCGGCCAGCAGGCCGCTGTAGGCCGGAAGCGTGTTCAAACGGCAGCCTGCGCGGACGCGTGCGCCATCTTCAGGAACAGCAGAGAGGTCAACTGCTCCAGATAGTCGCCATAGCCCACGCCTTCTTCGCGAAGGGTGTGGCAGAGCTTTCGGATTTTCTGGACGAGGGCAGGGGCGTTCACTGAGAGGCTTTCATCAAAGAGCGGCCAATGGCCGAAATTACCTAAGTTGTTGATTTATTTGATATTAAATACGGGCCTGCTGTCTGGAGGCAGTGTTTTATCAAATACCCATCAAACAAATCGCCCGAGTGTCAGAGGATCAGGCCCAGCGTGGCACGTACTTTCTCAGCTTCAGTGGGGCGTCCGGGTCTGCCAGTTTGACGGCCCCGGCGTCCAATGCTTCCCTCAGCAGCCTTGATGCCGTGGCACTGTTTTTTGAATCGATGCCAAAACGTTCGCGCAGTGAGGTATTGGTCATGAACTCCCTCTGCACGTAACGCAAGCAGGCGTGCAGATAAACTGCCCGCACACGGTCCTCACGCTCCATTCGGGTCAGCGGTCGTGGGGAAAACAACGTGCTGCGGGTGGAGTCGCCAATCACCTCGAAAGCAGGTGCCGGCAATTGGTAAAACTCCGCCTGGAAGACGACCTTGTCCACGCCGCTCCCTCTCTCCTCGCAGATGCCTACCCGGCGCATCAGCGAGGCCAGCATGTCGTTACGCGACCGCGGCGGGCTATCGAGCATCCGTTCGGGGTCGACCAATGGCAGTCCGGGGTTCGTGATTTCCATCCGATCATCAAATATCTCCACCATCGGGCCGCTGCCGGTGACGGAAAAATCCTGGTGAATCAGCGCATTGGCGACAAGTTCGCGAATAGCCAGCTCTGGGTACACCGGAACCGCCTTGCGAAGCGCTTGCCCAATCACTTCGTTAACCGGCAGAAGGCCGTTGATGAATGCGATCAATTCTTCAAAGCCTGCGGCATAGCCTCTTATCCCCATTTTTTCGCGCAGAGTCTGTACCCGGCCCTTACCCCGATAGACCACCACGCGCACAGCTTTGCGTTGCACGCTGGGGAAGTCCGTCAACTGTTTGGCGAAGAGGATCGCGCCGAGATTCGAGATGTTCCAGAAACCACCGCCTGCTGCCTCGATCAGGCGATCGGCTTGAAGCGCATCGAGAATGCCTTCCCTGCCATCGGGCAGACGACGATCCAACAAATCGAAATAGGCGGGGTAGTCGATGAGCCTGAGTACATCATCAGCATCGATTTTCTCTACCGCGGGCAGCTGCTCAAAAGGCGTCGTGTCGAGAACGCGCCATAGTTCACGGGCTTTCTCCGGATAATCCTTGAGTCGTTTCTTGTACGTGCCGATGCGTACGAATTCCTGCCCCGAAAACTGTACGGGGTGGCGAAATGCGCGGTCGATTTCGAGCAGAACCACGGCCATGCCATCGCATGGGACAAGCAGAAACCGGAATTGGATCTTTGGCGCAAGCAGGCGAAGTAACCAGTTTTCCAGCTCCTCGTTGCCCACACGCTTGTGCGCCGGGTCGAAGTTGGTCCCAAGAACGGCATGGCTTTCATCATCGATACCCCACAACAGATACGCATGCGCCTTGCCTTCGAGCGTGGCGGTATTAGCCAGCGCCGAAATGTATTCGCCGATCTCCTGTGGATCTGCATTGTTGTGCTTGAACTCCACCCAGCCTGTTTCCTGGGGAAGCGCCAGCAGCTCTCGGACCAAGCCGTGCCAATAGTCGTTATCGCGCATCATGAGCGCCTCGTTTTTGTCGCACGGGATTTGATATCAGTCTGTTCACGCATCGTGCGTTCAGCACGGATGCGCGCCAGCAGCGCGCTGGCGGGTTCGTCGTTCGGGTCTTGCGGCACCAGTTGACCGGCGAATGCGGCGCGGAGGATGTTTTTGCGTTGGGCGGTGGACTGTTTGATGAGTCTATTGATGAATCGATCTTGTTCTGAAATCGAATCCAATTGAGTTCTCAATGTTTCCATGAGTCTTGCAAATTCAGCTTGGCTGGGAAGCGGAATGTGTACAGATCCAACTTGCTGCAAATTCAATCCTGGCTTCCCTGCGCCGTAAGCTTCTTTATTCAATTGTCCGCGCCCACCGGACGATGAGGTTAGAAAGAGATGGATGAAATTGACTAGGGTCGTTTTTACTGGACGTATGAGCGCGACGTGCTGGCTGACGTATGCTTCTTTGAGAGTGATCTCAACGCATGCAGCTTTTCCTACATTAGCGCCAGTGATTGTCAACAAAAGGTCATGCTTTTGAACGCTAGTACGTAATCCCTCGCTATTCCGAGGCGGAATGACGAACGCAGCGTCTGAAAGGTCGAGCCAATCTTTGTTGATATTTTGAGAGCGGATGAATATTGCTCCGTGAGTCGAATAATAATCAGCCCATCCGCGTGACCCGCTCGTTATGAACGCTGTCAGTTGATCCAAACTCGCCCACACCCACTCCTCCGGCAGTTCTGGCAAGTCGCGGGTATCGGGCTGCACCGGCTCGGGATATTTCTTCTGCCAGTCTTTGGGCGGTGCTTTGCACTGTTCGGCGAACTTGGCGAGTTGCTTCGCTTCCCAGCGGGTGCGGCGTTCGCTGAGGATGCGTTGCAGCAACTGCGCGCCGGTTTCTCTGGGGGTGTTGTGCTGGCGCCATTCGGCGGTGAGTGCGCCTTCCACAGCGGCTTTCAGCAGCGACTGCCGGTAGCGCACCAGCTTGGCCTGTGCAGCCTTCAGTTCGGCCACGCCGGCATCAAGATCGGAGAGCAGCTCTTCGAGCTTTTCCACGATGCGGGCTTGTTCGGCTACGGGTGCTACTGGAATCTTGACTCGATAGAGATCATCTCTGCTCAAGCTTGGAATGGCAGTGGATTTTTCAAGTTGGCCAAGTTCGCATGATCCGAGGTAGTAGTTCAGCCATCTGATATTCAATCCGTCCGGAGGTTGGATGAAAAAAGCTGTGTCAATTGGCCAGCTAGACTCCGAAATAAAATGGACTGATCCTGCTGCGCCTTTCCTGCCGATAGACAAGGACGGCCCATCGACAAGCGATGCATTGTGCCTGCCGACTACTCCACTAAATCCGACGACGGGAATTTGCCCGGTTTGCTTTCGTTCTTTCGCAGGCAGCGATTTTCCGTAGTGAATTTCAACGCAGTTCTGAAGCTCCACGATGGACCAAGAGAGAGGTATGACGCCTAAAAACGCGTTCAAAAGCTTAGCGCCCTTGCAATGGAAATCACGAAAAACGAATTTTTATCGCCTGTAGAGCGGCCTTCAGGCCGCTGAAACTTGATGCGATCGTTGAGGAAGCGGCCTGAAGGCCGCTCTACCACTTTGGTTGACAGGCTTTGCATAGGGTCTAAATCACTCACGCCACCAACTCCTCATTCATCTCATCCATCAACCCATCCAGTTCATTGCCCAATACCGCCCACACTTTCTGCAACCCGCCTTTTGCAGATAATCCGGGCAGGTCGAAGTCGTCGCGGGTGATGCAGCCACTGGTGGCGAGGTGGTCTTTCATCAGGCGCAGCCATTCGGTCTGTTCGACAGTGAAGGATGTGGTGCGCTGCGCGTTATGGCGGAAGATCCAGGTCTGGAAGCGTTT
>JAYUIZ010000324.1:0-6797 GCA_043765595.1 Lysobacter sp.
CCATGGCCTGAACGCTTCCCGCGCGATCAGCCCCGATATCGGCAGCCGGAGGTGCAGGTTTCGTGGACTACGATCTCACTCAGCAACGGCATAGCGGGCTTCAATTGGTCCCAGATCCAGACCGCCAGGCGCTCGCTGGTCGGATTGTCTAAGCCCTCGATATCGTTCAGATAATGGTGATCAAGCTGGTCATACAGCGGCTGGAACGCCGCCTTGATCTCGGCGAAGTCCATCACCCAACCGGTTTGGGGATCGATGTCGCCGGACACATGGATCTCGACCCGGAACGAGTGCCCGTGCAGCCGCGCGCATTTATGCCCCGGAGGCACATGGGGCAGCCGGTGTGCGGCTTCGAGCGTGAAGATCTTGAAGATATCCATGGGTGCCGATACTGGAAAGTGAAGTGCATGCAGCGCTGTCGTGGAGCCGGGCCGGTCGTATCGCATGCGGCAAAGGCGCGGCGTCCGTGCATTATGCGAGCCCTGTCGAAGATCCGTCCACATGGACTTGCGGGCGCGGCAGACGCTGAAGCGAATAGGTTTCCAGTGAATAGGCGTTGTGTTCTCGCCCCGAGCATAGCGATGTTCTCAAGTTATGCGACGGTCGCCACGCACACTGTGCTCCGCGCCGAAGGCTTCGGTCGGACGCGCGATGCCATTGCCAACGAAAAGGAAGTCCGCATGAAGAAATACGCTCTCGCTCTGCTCGTCGCGCTGCTCGCGTCGGGAACCGCATCCGCCACCACGTGGCAATCCCTGGGGCGCATGAATGCGCTGACGGCGTTGCCCAATGTGCAAATCTGTCAGCAACGGGTGATCAACCATTACTGGAGTTCCAAGCCGGTCTATACGCCGACGAACATCAATATCTACTCGGTCGACAATATCGAATTCGTCTTCCACACCGATCTGAGCTCGTTGAGCAGGCTCATCAGCAACGCGCCGGCGAATTCCCGCTTCAAGACCGCGGTGGATGCCTACAACGCCCGCAGCGGCGCCCGGAGCCTGCATGCAGCCGTATCGGTGGGCCTGTTCCCGCGCGTGGGAATCAATCTGTCCTACACCGATGCCAACGGGCTGGTGCAAGGGCTGGGCTGGAGCGTGGTGACCAGCGAGTTGCAGTACTACGAACTGCAGCAGCTTTGCCCGCAATGACGATCACAGGTGTGATGCTTCACCCCAATTGAAGCGAAGCCGTGCGCAGCATCGCTGCAGGCGCCGAGCACCTGCAGCGATGCATTGCGTATCGGCGGAAGCGTACGACTGCCTGAAAACGCAAAAAACCGCGGTATGGGTGCAATCAAATAGCTAGCGTAAGACACTGAATTGCGTAGTTTTCTTGACAGCTAATTTCGAGTGTTGCCCCCAGAGTTGCCCCCAAGACATGCCCGCTTGACTGGCGAAACGCTAGGCTATGGGGGTGGATTAGATCATGTCTGAGCGCTCACTTCGAGCGCTGTCGACTGTGAAGATATCGGGAAGTGCGCAAGCGGTCGCGCGCCCGAGGTCGCTGGCTCAGTGCGGCGGGTAATGCGGGAATGCTGTTATTGAGGTCGCAAGCAGCCTCTACGCGGCTTGCGATGGCAGGCACAACGTCGGGGCGCCCTATTCGTACCCCGACAGCGTGGTCCGCGAAACAAAGCATGCCCGCCCAACTCCGAATTAGGCTGGGATCTTGGGCAGGCGACGACTTTGTGCCGGCTTTTTTTGCTAATTTGATGGCTGCAAGATTGCAGCCATCACTTAGGGGGACGGAACATGGCACTTACTACATGCAAAGAATGCAAAAAACAGATCAGTGATTCGGCGGGGCGATGCCCCTCATGCGGCGCAAAGATTCGAAAACCATTAAGTGCTATTCATTGGATAGGCATCATCGTTTTAGGAGCGCCTGTCCTTCTGATCTTCTTTGCCGGACTGGTGACAGACTCGACTAGTGATAGAGCGTCTAACTCTTCGCCCTCCGCTTACAAGTACAGTCTTTCAAGCAAGGAAAGTTATCTGCTCAAGTGGATTGTTGACGATGAAGAAAAGGCATTTGTCAATGGCATGGAAACCATGTCTTTTGATGCACGAGTTGTAAAAGTAACAGCTAAAGGTGTTGCGAAGAAATACGCGGACAATGAGGTTGCGGCTGATCAGGAGTACAAGGGAAAGATAGTGCTTTTAGAAGGGATTGTTCAAGATATCCAGAGCGGTATCGGAGATGACCCTTTCCTTGTGTTTAAAGGTGTGAATATGTTTATGGGGCCTCATGCTAAGTTTAAGCGCCCGGATATCCAAAGAATTGCCGCTATCCGAAAAGGTGAAAAGCAACGGCTCGTTTGTGTTGCTGCCGGCGAAGCAATCGGGAACGCTTTTTTTAGAGATTGTGTTTTTTTGGATGTATATGCCGCCGAGCTGAAGCCGAAAATAATGAGCGATATCGATCAATATCTACAATCGGGAAGCTCTGGTGAAAAAAGCATACCAATGCTTGTTACGTCTGTACTTATGTTTGCGAAATTGGTCCCGGATGATTCCCCATGTTTTTCTGATGCAACCAAATGCATGAAGGCTTTAGAGGTGAAGGTTTCAGAAAAAGATAGAGAAGCTGCATTGAGGCAAAGTTTGGACTTCATGAAGTCTAAGGGCCTCTATGTCCCTGATCTTCCATCTGCTGAAGATGCCAAATAACTTTCCCTATTTTGCCTACGGTCAATATTAAATTTTTCGATCCTCTTCGGGTTTGGGACCAGTTGAAGTCCAGCCATGCCACCTGCAGCGCAACTTGCCGGGACGCTCAGACCTTGGCGGGGTTGGCTATCACGGCGATGCTAGCGCAACAGATTACGCGCGCCTGTTTCATGTTGTTCTAAGTAGAGCAGTTTCCTAAGTCATTCGCGTGTGCATAGGCCCCGGATGGGCCTTCAATTCCGGGACTGCGGGATTCGTGTCCACGCGCGTACTTCTCCGCCAAGCTGAGGTTAGAGATAGGAAAAATCATGCTGCCGCTTGGTATGAATCTAAAAAGGTGTACGGATGGCGTAGCGGGGCAAGGGCCGAAAACCCCCATTTTCGATACGGATGGCGTAGCGGTCATGGCGTCTTTTCCGGGCTGTCGATACGGTTGGCGCACTGGCCTGCTACGGATGGCGTATAGGGCTTGCGATTTTTTGCGGGCCGGATGAATGGCGGTTTGGGCTGTTTCCACTCGCCGGATGCGAGAGCCGTCGCCGCGTAATCGAGCTTGCCGCCGCATTCGTGAATGGGATGCCAGGTCAACGCATAGAGGCTTGCGCCAAGGTAGAGGCCGCCTTGCCGCGTCAACGTGATGAATCCAAAGTGCCGCAGTTCCCGCACTGCCCACGTTACTGTTTCGGTGGATGTCCAGCCCTTGGGCTTTAGGACCGACAGTGAGGCACAAAGGTCGCCATTGTTCCGGCCGTTGAACTGCCGCGCCATGTCGCACAGCAGCTTGATGGCTGTTCCGCTAGCCTGCCGCCAGTTGTCGGAGTCCTGAACTCGATGGGGGATTGATGTGAAGGTTCCCGACTCGCTCCGCCCTTTATGCTTTCGCCGGCTGCGGGGCTTCATGCGGGGTTGCCTCGCCACATGCCGCGGTGTGCTACCCGCGCGTTGCGTGCGTCGATTGGCGCGCTTCTAGCTGGTGTTTGCATGCCTGCCACCCTCGATTACCGGCCGGTCTTTGCATCACGTGCTGCGATGCGTGAGGCAATCCAAGCCGTAACCTCATGCTCCGGCCATGCGCTGGCACGTTCCCCCAACTTGATCGGGGTAGGAAAGTCGCCCAAAGCGACCTTCCGGTAAATCTCAGACCGGGAAAGCCCAGTGCGGGCTTTGACTTGGGGGAGGCGTTCAAGGCTGAGGCCGGCGAAAGAGGCCGGGTTCTTGGCGTCGCGGGTCATGGTGGCATTTCTCGCTATTCCCGGAATCAGTCCGGGTCATAGCGAGAAACTGAACTCTCTAGGCCAAGGCAGGCAGATGGATGAGGCCGTTAAATCCACGAGCTAACGGCTCTGTCCTTGGATGGAACCGTTCAATCCACAGGCGAACCGTCCTCATTAATCCAATGGGTCGGTAATTTAGTCAGATATCGGCGTAGGGTCGCCTCCGATGCGTCAGGGTTATCCCTCATGAAAATATTCACAATTTGATTCTTCGACAGCTTCATATTTCGTTGGTTCTGTTCAACTGCAAAGTCAAGAAACCGGTTCTTGAGAGAGCTAGCAGAGCGTTTCTTGGCGCTTTTCTTGCCAGCGATGTGAGCGCCGATGCTGACTAGTTTTTTCGTACCTACTGGGTCAGATCTGTGGAGTCGCATCGTGCTATTGAAAAAAAACATGAGCTGATCCGTGAGATGGAATTGCATTAGAGGTATTTGCGCATCGGTTAGAGAGAAATCTCCTTCGTAGCTTTTGAGCATTTTGTTCAAATTGTCGACAATTTCCTTTGCTTTCTGGTCGCAATGATCAACGAACTTTGTTGCGAAGTCTGATACGTCTTGATCGCTTTTCATGGTGTCCCTACTTGTTGAGTCGACGCCGATAGGGTGATCGGCGTTTGAAATGAAATAGGCGTGCTTTCAGCGTAGCAAGGCGCTGGGGGTATTTCGTTTCGTCCCGTGTTAGTCGTCGCAGCCGGCTGCTTCCCGCAGTGCCTTGGCCGTCTCTAACGCGAACTCGCACAGATAGGCGGTACTGCCATCCGTCCCGGCTTCGATCGATCCGGCCAGCACGCGGCGCACGGCGTCTTCCAAGTCGCTTGCTTCGCGTGTGGCGGTGCGGCTGTCCAATCCTGCGGATACCGCTAGTAGCCGCATGCCTTCGGCTGGAATCTCACGAAACCCCGTGTCTACGGTCGTTGCGCGGGCGTCTGATAATCTGCTGTGAGCCATGATCGTTCTCCAGTGGAACGGTTGTGGTGAGGGGCGGCGGGGTGCCTCCAACACCCCGTCGCCCCGCTTGTCACCGGCTGTCGCCGGATGCCTTGCGCGTGATCGGCACGACGTTGCCGCCGCTGTCGCGTAACTGGTCCAGATAGTCCGCCCATGCCGCCATCATCTTGCGGCGTTCGGCGAGGTGCGCAGTGCGGTTGTAGGCGCGTCCGTTGGGATCGCGGACGGCGTGCGCCAACTGGTGTTCGATGTAGTCGGGCCGGAAGTTCAGCACTTCATCCAAGACAGTGCGCGCCATCGCCCGGAACCCGTGCCCGGTCATTTCGTCCTTGCCGTAGCCCATCCGCCGCAGCGCCGACAGCACGCCGTTATTCGACATGGGTCGCGAGCCGGTGCGGGGGTTGGGGAACACATACCGGCCGCGCCCCGTGAGCGCGTACAGGTCGCGCAGGACCGCGACCGCCTGCGGTGCCAGCGGGACCAGATGCGGTTCGCGGGTCTTCATCTTGTCGGCCGGGATGTTCCACTCCGCCGCGTCAAGATCGATTTCGGTCCATTCCGCCTGTCGCAGCTCGCCGGGGCGCACGAACAGCAGCGGAGCGAGCCGCAGGGCGCACCGTGTGGCAAAGGCGCCCTGATAGCCATCGATAGCGCGTAGCAGCCCGCCGATGGCCGCAGGGTCGACGATGGCGGCACGGTGGGCCGCTTCCCGGATCGGGGGCAGGGCGCCGCGCAGGTCGGTCGCCGGATTGCGTTCGGCCCGGCCGGTCGCGATGGCGTAGCGGAACACCTGCCCACAGCTCCGCAGCGCCCGGTGCGCGGTTTCGTTCGCGCCCCGGTCGGCGATGCGGTGGACGACGGCCAGCAGCTCCTTGGGGGTGATGGTGGCGATGGGGCGTTTGCCCAGCCACGGGAACAGGTCACGCTCGAAGCGGGAGGCGATCTTGTCGCCGGTCGACGCGGCCCACGTCGGCGAATACTTGGCGAGCCACTCCCGGGCGATCACCTCGAAGCTGTTCCCGGCTTGTTCCTCCCCCGCGAGCTTTTCGGCCTTGCGGTGTTCCCCGGGGTCGACGCCAGCGGCCAAGAGCTTGCGAGCGGCGTCCCGTTTGTCCCGGGCGGACGCCAATGAGGTGTCGGGGTAGGTGCCCAGCGACAGCCGCTTTTCCTTGCCGTCGAAACGATACTTCAGGCGCCACCACTTGCCGCCTGTTTTGGCGATTTCCAGATCAGCCCGCCAGCATCGAACAGGCGTTGCACCTTGTCGGTGGGCTTGGCTTTGCGGATCGGGGTATCGGTGAGGGGCATTGGGGGCAACTCCTACCCCGTGCTGGGATGTTGCCCCCATATTTGCCCCCACTTGCCCCCGGATTGGAAGGGCCTACCCGGGATACTAGCGGACACTAAAAAGGCCGAAACCCTTGTTTTTATTGGGGATTCCGGCCTTTCTGGGATGTTGCGAGAGGTGTTCTTGGTGGCTATGGGTGGACTCGAACCACCGACCCCAGCATTATGAGTGCTGTGCTCTAACCGACTGAGCTACATAGCCTTGGAAATTCGCTGGAGGCCTTGAGGCTGCAACGGACCGGCAATTCTCCATGTCCGCGGCCGATGCGTCAATCCGGCGATGGTGAATGGCGGCCGCGCTTGTCCTCGCCGGGCGTGCATGGCAGAGTCGACGACAGCGGTCGCAAGGCCAAAGATCTCAGGAGTCCGCATCGTGATCGATCCGGACGGTTATCGACCGAATGTCGCCATCGTCCTGATGCGCCCGGATGGCCGGGTGTTTTGGGCACGCCGTGTCCGCCGTGACGGCTGGCAATTCCCGCAGGGCGGGATGAATAGCGACGAGACGCCCACCGAGGCGATGTACCGCGAGCTGCGCGAGGAAACCGGGCTGA
>JAYUIZ010000325.1:0-2418 GCA_043765595.1 Lysobacter sp.
CGGCTGAGGTCAGGTGCAGGTCGACGGCGGCGTCCGACGCTCCGCGCAATACGCCGAAGACCGGACGCTGGCCCCGCGTTTCGAAGCCGAGCTGTCGCCATGGCTGCAGGCGCGCTTCCGACGTGGCCAATTCGATCGACACCGCCGCATGGCCCTGCGCGCGTGCCGCGCGCAGCAGCGCCGACACGATCGCGGGCGACGGCAGCGCGCCATCGCGCGACCAGAAATCGTGCACATGCAGCGTGCCGGCATCGGTGCGGGTCGCGAACCATGCCGCCATCGTATCGCCATCGGACAACAGCAGATGGCGGAAGGGCGATTGTCCGTCGGACGTGGGCGCATCGTCGAAACGCCAGCGCAGATGCGCAGCGTCGCGCAGCGCGGTGAATGCCGCAGGCTTGGGCGATGCGTCCCAGAGCGACTGGATGTCGGGCGTGCTGTCCTGCCACTGCGCGCGCAGCCGGCGTGCATGCGGGAAGCGCCAGGCATCGCGCAGCCGATGGCCCAGATCGATCAGTGCGCCCAGCGGCGCTGCGGCGAACCCCGGCAGTTTCGGCAGGCGTCGACGCAGGTAGGCAGCATGCCGCACCACGCGCGCATGCCGCAGCATATCCCCGAGCTTGCGGTAGCCGATGCGCTTGAACACAGGCGCGGCTTTCGGATTGGGAAACCCATAGAGCAAATCCAGATCGCGCTGGCCGGCGGCGAACAGACCCTGCTGCAGGATCAACGCCGGCCCCAGCGAACGATGCGCAGGCGTCACCGCCAAGTCGACCAGCACGCCAGCGCGCGACTCGCTGCCCTCGCGCAGCATCCGTCGTCGACCTGCGGCGCAGACGCCGACGGGCTCCGCAGTGCCCGCATGCATCAGCAACTGCAGCAGCGGCGCACCGGCGGAAGCGCGGCCGTAGAACCAGTCGTATTTCGCGGCCATGCGCGCGTCTTGGCCGAGGTTGCCGCGCCACACCGCCAGCACGGCGTCGCGATCGACGAGGGTATCGCCATCGCGGGTCGAATACTGCGGCGGCGACGCTGGCGCGGACTCACCCATGCTTATGAGTGCATGCTCATAAGTGCATGCTCATAAGGCCATGATCATGAGTGCATCCTCACGCCTGCGCGTGCGGTTCGGGAACGTCCGCCACCAGCACCGGCGGCAGATGCATATAGCGCGTGGTGCGACGCTTGTTGCCGATGTCGTCGTAGATCGCTTTCGCCTGCGTTTCGTCGATCGCGAGCGCAGCGGCCAGCGCCGAGGCCGGGAAGCCGTGATTCAGCGCATACAGCGCCAGATCCATCTGCCGGTAGGGCAGGGCGAAATAGAACTCGTCCTGGCCCTGACTGAGGCTGTAAGTGTCGGTGGTCGGAACCGCCGCGCAGACGCGTTCGGGCAGACCGAGGTGCCGCGCCATCCCGTAGACCTGCGATTTGTACAGATGCGCAATTGGTTTGACGTCGGCGGAACCGTCGCCGTTCTTCACGAAGAAACCCTGGTCGTATTCCAGCCGATTGGGCGTGCCGACTACACCGTAGTTCAAACGATCGGCGTGGAAATATTCGAGCGTCTTGCGGATGCGCTGCTTGAAGTTGGTCGCGGCGACGATGGTCAGATAGTTGGCCAGCGCAAGATCGCGCTCGTGAGGGGTGCCGTCGGGCGCTTCGGCGATCAGCCGGAAGCGGTTGAAGCGCCCCTGGATGCCGCCATCGATCACGATCTTGAATTTCCAGCCGTCACCGTATTCGGGCAGCGTGTTGCGCACCGCTGCGTCGCGGGCGCGATAGCAGCCGATGGCGTCCAGCGCCGGCGCGATATCGACCGTCTCGGTGCGGATGCCAAGATGCGCGGCGAGGATGTTGGCGCGCGCAGCGCTGTCGTCGGAAGAGTCGCGTTCGGGCAGGATCAGCCCGAACACGCGCTCCGCACCCAGCGCGCGTACCGCGAGCGAGACGCTGGCCGAACTGTCGATGCCGCCCGAGATCGCTACCACCAGGCCGCGCCTGTGCAACTGCCGCGCGGTGATTTCGCGCAGACGGGCGGCGATGCGGTCGGCTTCCTGTTCGTAATCCAGATCGAGCACGCTCCAGTCGAGCGTATTGGCGTTTGCGGCGTTCATGAGGCGGTTCCGGGTTCAAGAAGTGCGGCGCGACGGACCTTGCCGGACGCGGTACGCGGCAAGGCGGAGACAAATTCGATTTCGCGCGGGATTTTGTAGCTGGCAAGGCGCTCGCGGCAATGCGCCTTGACCAGGTTCTCGCTGCGCAGCGGCAGGCCCGGCGCGACGACGAAGGCCTTGATCACCTGTCCGAGTACGTCGTCGTCGATACCGATGACGGCGGCTTCGCTCACGCCGGGCAGTTCTACGATCACGTCCTCGATATCGTTCGGATGCACGCGATGCGCGCCGGTCTTGATCATGT
>JAYUIZ010000326.1:0-2411 GCA_043765595.1 Lysobacter sp.
CGAAGCAGGCGTGGCGGCGCTCGTCGGATCGATGCTGCCCACCACCGCGAAACCGGTGCCGTCGCGGAACTCGACCACCTGCGCCGCCTGCTCGGGCTGGCCGGCGCTGTCGTACTGGAAGCGGAACATCAGCCCCGCCGACACGTTCAGGCGTTCGGCCAGCATGTTGGTGTTGATGCCGGCAGGCGTGGCGGTGCCGACGCTGATCGAGCCGCCGGGGCTCGCGCAGGTCCGGACTTCCTTGGTGCCGCGATGCACTTCGCGGTGGCTCGGCAGGCCCGAGGTCATTTCCCAGTTCGATGCCATCGCGGCGGAGGGGGTCAGCGACAGGCAAGCCAGCGTCAATGCCGATTTTCTGTATGCGTTCATTAGCATCTGTTCCTTTGATCGAGTGTCCGTGGAGGCGATCCACGAAGCGGCCCTTCCCTGCGCGAAGGTCGACGGTGCCGACTGGTGCCGGCCACCGCATCGCTGTCAGTGAGTGCTGTGCTGTCGGGCGCTCCTTCCGTTGAACCGCCTGGCGAGTCGACGACTGCCAGCCCTTCCAACGCAGGGGCGCATCGCCAACGGCCACCTTGGAACGACAGTTTTCCGGCATCACGTGATCGCGATCACGACCCGATACGATCTGACCCGACAAGCGGCAGCCGTTATCGACCGTCTGAATTGATCGTCTTTAAACGATGCGAACAGGCTTCAGCGCAGTTGACTGTCCTTGCTGCCGCGCCGGTTGTAACCGCTGTGCGCGGCTTTGCCCTTATCAAACGCATCCTGACAGTCCACGCACAAGCGCGCGCCCGGCACCGCCTTGCGTCGCGCTTCGGGAATGGCCGCATCGCAGTCTTCGCAGCGCTCCAGACCCGGCCCTTGCGGCAACCGACTGCGTACGCGCTGGATGCCATCCTTCACGGTCGCATCGATCTGGTCCTGCACCGCGCCGTCGCCTGCCCAACCCGTCGCCATGATGCTCTCCTCTTCATACCGTCACGGACGGTGTGCATGGATACGGCAACATCATAAGGCCGACGTTCGCATCGCCGCATTGATCGCGCAATCCAGCACACGATTAGTCGTGCATGGCTGCATGCTCATCGTGCAGCATGCGGCGCGAACAGGATAATCAGAGCGATCAAATGAACCGTTTTGAAAGGTAATCCGTCATGTCATGAAGTCTTTGCGTTTTCGTAAGCGTTACTTACCCGACGCGGTGTAATGTCGTTCATCCCTATTGATCCGGCCAAGAAATTTTGAACTCTGCATGCGATCGCAGGAGGGTCTTCAGGCCCGATCTTTTTACACGAAACTCCTATGAACAATATGCTCGGTGCTGAAGCCCCTCCTACGTAAGCAGAGCGATCCAATTCAAACGTATTCGAGCCGGATCAATAGCCTGCAAAAACGTGAGCTACATCACCGCTTGAAACTCCTCCCCCACCACAGGATCTGCCATGAAAACGCCTGAACAGCTTGAAGAAAAATTCTGGAAAACCCTCAAGTCCGATCGCACTGCGATGCTCGGCCTTGTGGGTGTCGAAAAAGGTCATATGCGGCCGATGACCGCCCAAGTAGAAGAACAGCGCGGCCCGATCTGGTTCTTCAGTTCGCGCGAAACTCAGCTGGTGCAGCAACTCAGCGAGGGACACCAAGCCACGATCAACTTTGCGGCAAAAGATCACGATCTTTTCGCCTGCGTCGAAGGATCACTGTGGCTGCAGAACGATCGCGCTGCAATCGACCGACTGTGGAACCCCTTTGTGGCCGCGTGGTACGAAGGCGGCAAGGACGACCCGAAGCTCGCGCTGCTGCGCTTCGAGGCGCAGCATCTCGAAATCTGGCTCAACGAATCCAGCCTGCTGGCCGGCGTGAAAATGTTGCTGGGCGTGGATCCGAAAAAGGATTACCGCGACAAGGTCGCCGAGATCGATCTTCGCTGAGCGACTGGCGATTACCACTTTGGTCTAGCGCATACGCATGCGGCACAGGCCGCATGCGTTTTCATTTAGAAGACGCTTTCCGCACCCGCGGCGTCAGCGCGATGTTCAAACTATCGCTCATCAGCTGTAGTTCGGTGTCCTGGATCATCGCGGTAAGCCGCATGCCGCGCTGCAAATGGCCGACAAGTGCATCGATCACATCCGGATCGATATCCAGCACGGTCAGATTGGCAAAACGCGCCAGCGCCGCAGCGTTCTTCTTCCACCAGACTTCAGAGGCTTGGCCGCCGTAGTTCACCACCACCACCTGCTCCGCGCGCGCGCTGGCCTTGCGGATGCGGCTTTCATCGGGTTGGCCAAGTTCGATCCAGCGCTGGATATCGCCGACGTAATCGCGTTGCCACAGATCGGGCTCGCTGTCGTCGCTCAGGCCACGGCCGAACTCCAGGCGCTCGTCGGCGTACAGCGCGAATGCCA
>JAYUIZ010000327.1:0-2410 GCA_043765595.1 Lysobacter sp.
CAGCGCCACGATCAGCTCCGGCGACCGCGGCAAACACACGCCCACCGTCACTTCCGCCGTCACCCCTTCCTCGCGCAATACATGCGCCAACCGGTTCGCCCGCGCATTCAACGCGCCGTAACTCAGCTCGCCGCCGTCGCACACCACCGCCACCGCATCCGGCGTCGCCGCCGCCTGCGCCTCGAACAGCGTGTGCACGCAGGACTCCGGGTACCCAGCCTCGGTCCGGTTCCACACCGCGTACTGCTCGCGCTCCTCCGCAGTCAACAGCTCCAGATCGCCCAGCAAACGGTCCTGCTGCGCCAGCACCTGCTGCAGCACCATCACGTAGTGCTGCCACAAACGCTCGATGCTGCTCGCATCGAACAAGTCCGTGTTGTATTCCAGCGTCCCGTCCAACCGCCCGGCCCGGTCCTGCAGGGTCAGCGTCAGATCGAACTTGGCCACATGCGAACCCGACTCCAGCACCTGCGCTTCCACACCCGGCAGATTGATCGTCTCCGCGCCGCCGTGCTGCAGGTTGAACATCACCTGGAACAACGGGCTATGGCTCAGGCTGCGCGCCGGCTGCAGCGCTTCCACCAGTTGCTCGAACGGCACGTCCTGATGCTCGTACGCCGACAGCGTCGTCTCGCGCAATTCGCGCAACAACATCCGGAACGTCTGCGTCGAACGCACCCGACTGCGCAGCACCAGCGTGTTGGCGAAGAACCCGATCAAGCCGCTCAGCTCGTCGCGCGGACGGTTCGCCACCGGACTGCCCACGGCGATGTCTTCCTGGCCGCTGTACTTGGCCAGCACCACCTGGAACACCGCCAGCAACGTCTTGAACACACTGGCCTGTTCGGCATGGCTGAATTGCCTGATCGCCGGCAACAGCTCGGGCGGCACCGACACCGCCACGCTTGAACCGACGTGACGCTGCACCGCCGGACGCGGCCGGTCGGTCGGCAACTCCAGCAGCGGCGGCATCCCGTCCAGACGCTCGCGCCAGTAATCCAGTTGTACGGCCTGGCGCGGTGCGGCCAGCCACTCGCGCTGCCAATGCGCATAGTCGATGTACTGCACCACCGGCGCCGCAGGCGCCGGCTGACCCGACAACGCCGCACGGTAGCCGTCCTGAAGCTCATGCCACAGCACCTCCACCGACCAGCCATCGCCAGCAATGTGATGCAGGCACAACAACATCACATGTTCCTGCTCGCCCAGTTGCAGCAGCGACACCCGCAACGGCAGGTCGGTCTCCAGCGCGAACGGACGGATGGATTCGGAATGCACCCGCGCCAAAAGCACGACCTCGCGCGTCGCCGCGTCGTGGTCGCGCCAGTCTTCCCAGCCCATCTCGAACGCATCCACCGCACGGACCTGCTGCCGCGGCTGCCCATCCCGATAGCCGTACACCGTGCGCAGCACTTCGTGCCGCGCCACCAGGCCCATCACACTCGCTCGCAGCGCCCCCACATCCAGCGCACCGACCAGACGCACCGCATGAGGCATGTTGTAGGTCGCATTCGCGCCTTCCAACTGCGTCAGAAACCACAGCCGCTGCTGCGCGAACGACAACGACTCGTCCGCACCCCGTACCACCGGATGCAACTGCAGTTCCTCGTCGTCGTGCCAATGCGCACGTTGCGCCTGCGCGGCCACCGTCGGCGCCTCGAACACGTCGCGCACCCGCAGCACCAGGCCGTGTTTGCTGCGCAACTTCGCCACCAGCTTGGCCGCCAGCAGCGAATGACCGCCCAACTCGAAGAAGTTCTCCCCGATGCCCACGGCGTCCAGACCCAGCACATCGCACCAGACCGATTCCACCGCGCACTCGCGCAGCGTCTGCGGCTCAAGCTGCGTCTGTTCGTCGCGCACGATCTCGATCGCCGGCAGCGCCTGCCGGTCCACCTTGCCGTTCGGGGTCAGCGGCAGCGCATCCAGCACCATGAACGCCGCAGGCACCATGTAACCCGGCAGACGGCTCTCCAGTCCGGCCTTCAGCGACAACGCCTCCAGATCCTCGCCGACCACGTACGCCAGCAGCGCCTTCGACGCGCCCTCGCCGCGCACCACCACCACCGCTTCGTGTACGCCGGGAAGTTGCGTCAACGCCGCTTCGACCTCGCCCAGCTCGATCCGGAAACCGCGCAGCTTCACCTGATGATCGATCCGCCCCAGGTACTCGATCGCACCGTCGGCACGGAACCGCGCCACGTCGCCGCTGCGGTACAGGCGTTCGCCCGCCCATCCGCTCCACGGATCGGGCACGAAACGTTCCGCCGTCAGGTCCGGACGGGCCAGATAACCACGCGCCAGGCCAATGCCACCGATGTACAGCTCGCCAGGCACACCCACCGGCACCGGCTGCATATCCACATCCAAAATGTACAACCGCGTATTCGCAATCGGATGGCCGATCGGG
>JAYUIZ010000328.1:0-2410 GCA_043765595.1 Lysobacter sp.
AGCGAATCGACCAGACGCCGCAGTTCCGCGACATCGGCCGCGCTGAGTTTGCGGTGCTGGCTGAAATGCGCGACCAACGGCGCGACGCGACCGTCGAACAGGCGCGCCAGCAGGCTCTCGCTTTCGCCCATCACCCAGTCCTCGCGCCGCAATATCGGGCTATATAAATAGCGTCGGCCGTCTTTCTGCGCCTCAATCGCACCCTTGTTGAGCAGGCGGTTGAGCAAGGTCTTGATGGTGGCTTCCTGCCACTCCTGCCGCTGGCCCAAGGCCGCGATCACCTCTTCGGAAGTCTGCGGGCTTTGCTGCCACAAGACTTCCATCACCACCGACTCGGCTTCACTGATCTGCATGTGGTTTCCGGGTAACGTTTACGTGCGTAATTGAATTTGAGATTACACTCGTAATCATTGATGTCAAGCCCCAGTGGCATCCGTTCCGGCCGGGCCCGAACCACAAACGGCAAAACTGCTGGATGATGTCGGCATGCATACCCATCCACAGCCCCATCGCCTCGACCATCTCGACGATACGGTCGAAACCCTCCTCGCCAGCATCGACGGTCCGCTACGCATCGCCGCACCGCTGGGCATCGGCAAACCGCACAGGCTGCTGAATGCGCTTTACGCTCGAATCGAACACGACCCGTCGCGCGAACTGCATCTGTACACCGCGCTATCGCTGGATCCGCCCTCGCCCGCGGGCGATCTGCAGCGCCGGTTCCTGGCGCCGTTCCTGACCCGCCATTTCGGCGACGATTTCCCGCGTCTGGCCTATGTGCAGGCGCAGAAACGCGACGCGCTGCCGGCGCATATCTCGGTCGAAGAGTTCTACGTGCAGTCCGGCGCGCTGTTGCGGTCGCGCCAGGCGCAGTCGCGCTATGCCAGCCTCAACTACACGCACGTGGCCCGCGCAATCGCCGCGCGCGGCGTCAACTGCGTGATCCAGAAAGTCGCGGCCAATGCCGATGGTTCGCGGCTATCGCTGTCGTCCAACACCGACCTGACCTTTGACGCGATCGACGCGATCCTTGCGCGCGGACTGCCACGGCCGCTATTGGTGGCGGAAGTCGATCCGGAACTGCCGTGGCTGGAAAACGGCGCAGCGGTGGACGCCGGTTTCTTCGACATCGTGCTGACTCCGCCCGGGCCGTATCCCAAACTGTTCGCGATGCCGCGTCAGCCTGTCGCCGACGCCGAATATGCGATCGGTTTTTACGCCAGCACGCTGGTGCGCGACGGCGGCACACTGCAGATCGGCATCGGCGCGCTGGCCGACGCGCTGTGTCACGCACTCGTTCTGCGCCACACCGACAACGCCGCCTACCGGCACGTGCTACAGGCGCTGGATCCGGACATCGAACAACACCCGGCGGTGATCGCCAGCGGCGGACTCGACCCATTCACGCACGGCCTGTACGGCTGCAGCGAAATGATCAACGAGGGCTTCCGCAAACTGGTGCAGACCGGCGTGCTGCGGCGAAAAGTGGTGGACGATGAAGCGTTGATGCGACGGATCAACGATGGCAGCGCATCGGATATCGACCGGGAAGTGCTGGATCGCGACGGCGAATTTCTGCACGGCGCGTTCTATCTGGGCTCGCATGAATTCTACGATTGGCTGCGCAATCTCGACGACGCAGGGCAACGCGGCATCGGCATGCGCCGGGTCAGCGAAGTCAACGAACTCTACGGCGGCCGCGAAGCGCTGGAACGTGTGCAGCGGCATCACGCACGGTTCTTCAACACCTGCATGATGGCGACCGCACTCGGCGCGGCGGTGTCCGATGGCCTGGCCGACGGCCGCGTGGTCTCGGGCGTGGGCGGCCAGTACAACTTCGTGGCGATGGCGCATGCGCTGCCGGAAGCGCGTTCGGTGCTGATGCTGCGCGCGACGCGCGAGGAGCCGGGCCTTCCCGCGGTCTCCAGCATCCTGTGGAATTACGGGCACACCACCATTCCCCGGCATCTGCGCGACGTCTACGTCAGCGAATACGGCATCGCCGATCTGCTGGGCGCCTGTGACGAGGACTGCGTGCAGGCGATGGCAGCGATCACCGACAGTCGTTTTCAGCATGCGCTGCTGAGCACCGCTAACATCAACGGCAAGCTGCAAGTAGCGCCGACGCGATTCCGGCTATCCGGCCACAACACCCCGCAACGCCTGCGCGCTGTGCTGGCGCCGCTACGGCGCGAGGGCACCCTGCCCGACTATCCGCTGGGCAGCGATTTCACTCCGGTCGAACAGCGGCTGGTGAAAGCGCTGAGTTGGCTGAAGGAGAACACCGCGACCCGTGCGACGAAGCTCGCGACGATGGCGCGCGCGTTGTCCGGCGCAGGCGCAGCGTCGACCGAGGATCTCGAAGCTGTGGAACGGATGGGGTACACGCATCCATCTAGCCTCGGCGAAA
>JAYUIZ010000329.1:0-2407 GCA_043765595.1 Lysobacter sp.
ACCTACCTCGACCGCTACATGGCCGAGACGAAAACCGAAACCGAGCAAGCGATCGGATTAAAGGCCTATCTGCTCAACAAAATGGGGCGTGCGGCCGAAGGCGCCGCGCTGTACGAAAAAATGCTGGCCGCCAAACCCGGCGACACCGCGATCATGATGAATGCGGTCGCGCTGTATCAGCAGGCCGAGGATTTCGACAAGGCCAATGCACTGCTCGAAAGCGCGCGCAAGCAGGGGCTGCTGAAGGAAGCCAACCACTACCGCACGCTGTTCGTCGGCTACGTCAACGCTAGCAAATACAAAGAAGCGCAGGAGGTCTTGGAAGACGGCGTGGTCAAGGGCGCGATACCGCCATCGCAGACGCTGGCCAACGACTATTCGATCATCGCCCAGAATTATCTCGCCGACGATAAAGGCGCGCTGGCCATCGATTTCTACGGGCGTGCAGCCAAGGTCGCCAGCAACGGCGAAGCCGCGTTGAATCTGGCCAAGGTGTTCGTCTATGAGGACCGGATCGGCGAAGCCAAGGTCGCGGCGCGTGAAGCGCTCGCCAAAGGCATCAAAAAGCCGAAGGACGCCAACAATATTCTCGCGATGCCTGGAAAGTGAGACAGGAGCCGTCCGAATCGGTTACGTTTCGGGCTGGGGATGTTGGTAAGTCCTCCTGCGATTGGTATAAGCTTACAGATTCCCGCAACCGGTTCTTATTCAACCGATTGCGGTTCGACCATTCCGGGGTGTCGTGGGTCGGGTTCACTTTCATGGATAGATCGCGAACGCGATACCGAATCAGCACCACGAGTCCGCTAAACCGAGCCTGCTGCGCATGACCGAACCGTTGCCGACCCACGACAAGCGTGACCGCGAAGAACCCGGCCTGCACTGGCCGCGGATCACCGCCATCAGCTTCGCCATCGCGCTGCATATTGCGGCGCTCATGCTGTTGCTGGTGCCGGTCACTCCGCCGGGCGCCCAGCAGGACGAAGAAGAGAACACCAGCGTCGTCATCATTGAGCCGCCGCCACCGCCGCCACCGCCGCCGCCGCCGCCGGATGAGCCGCCGAAGGAAATCAAACTTACCCCGATGGAAACCCCGCGTCCGGTGATCCAGCCGCCGCCGGAAGAACCGCCGCCGGTCGTCTTCGACGAGCCGTCGCCGGTCGATACGCCAGCGCCGCCGCCAGCGCCGCCAGCGCCGCCGGCACCGCCAGCGCCGACCGGTCCGCCGCGGAACGATAACGATCTGCGCGCCAGCATGTGCGTGCGTCCTTCGCTTGCACCGCTGCAGCAGGCTGCCAGCCGCGCTGGGGGTCCTGCCGATCTCGTTCTGCTGATCACGTATCAGGCCGATGGCACCATCACCGATGCCTCGATCAGCAAGAGTAGTCGGAACCGCGACCTCGATCGCGCCGCGCAGACTTGGGCAAGGCGGGCCAAACTGTGTCCGGGCAGCGCTGGACAGGGTCGTCTGCCGTTCTCATTTGCGACCGAGTAATAATCGAATTTCGCTCCACCGCTACACCGCTTCACGCATCCAATCGTTAGATCCTTCCACACACAAGAAAGGTAAGCGTCATGCTGCAGGAAACCACCACCGCCGCAACCGGCGGCAATGCCGCCGCTCTGAAGCAGATGGGCGTTGACCATCTGTTGCGGGAAATGCTCGGTAATCCGGGCGACTACCCTGTTCAGCTCGTGGTTGCCGCCACACTGATCATCATGTCCGTCATGTCCTGGTACTGGATCGTGGTCAACATGGTCAAGAACAGCGGCCTGCGCCGTCGCGGCGATACGGTCACGAGCACGTTCTGGGAAACCCCGAACGCGCAGGATTCGATCCGCTTCATGGAAGAGCAGCCCAAGAGCGAGCCCTTCTCGAAGATCGCCCTAGACGCCGCACAGGCCGCCGCGCATCACCAGCGTCATGAAGGCTCGCGTCTGGTCGAGTCGCTGAATCGCTCCGAGTTCGTCGACCGCGCCCTGCGTCAGGCCGTCACCCGCGAATCGATGGGTCTGGAAAGCGGCCTTACGGTGCTCGCTACTGTCGGTTCGACCGCTCCCTTCGTCGGTCTGCTCGGCACCGTCTGGGGCATCTACGGCGCGCTGATCAAGATCGGTGCAACCGGTCAGGCATCGATCGACGCCGTTGCCGGCCCTGTGGGCGAAGCGCTGATCATGACCGCGGTCGGTCTGTTCGTCGCCATCCCGGCGGTGCTCGCGTATAACTTCTTCGTGCGCAGCAACCGCATCACGAACAGCAAGTTCGACACGTTCGCCCATGATCTGCACGACTTCTTCGCAACCGGCGCGCGCGTCGGCGAAGTCGCCGGCAAGCGCTGATCCTGGCGACCCTCGAACACTTGACGGAGTCCAGTCATGTCCTTCAGTTCCGGCAACGACAGCGGCG
>JAYUIZ010000330.1:0-2403 GCA_043765595.1 Lysobacter sp.
CGTGTTCAAGAACCGCACGCCCTCGAACGACTCGAAGATCCTGGCCAGTCTGGCCCGGGCCGACGGCATCTTCATCGCCGGCGGCGACCAGGCCCGCTACGTCCGCTACTGGAAGGGCACGCCGGTCGCCGAAGCGTTGGACGCCCATGTCCGCGCCGGCAAACCGCTCGGCGGCACCAGCGCCGGGCTCGCGATCCTCGGCGAGTACCTGTACGCCGCGATGGACGATGGCAGCCTCCTCAGCCCCGAAGCGCTGGCCGACCCGCTGGGCCCGGCCAACACCATCGAGGCGGATTTCCTGCATATCGATCGGCTGAAGGGGGTTGTCACCGACACCCACTTCAAGGAGCGCGACCGCCTCGGCCGGCTGTTCGCCTTCCTCGCCAAGGCCGAAGCGATGACCGGCACGCCTATGACCGGCACGCCCCGGCGCGCGCTGATCGGGCTGGGCGTGGACGAAAGCGCGGCGCTGGCCGTCGAGGCCGATGGCAGCGGCCGGATCTATGCCACCGATCCCGGCGGCATCGCATGGCTGGTGCGCGGCGGTTTTGCTGAAACCCAGGTCGCGGGCAAGCCCTTGGGCCTGCGCCGGGTGGATGTGACCGGTATCGGCCCGGGTTCGGTGGTGCACCTGCCGGAGGGGCGGATCGAAGCCCCGGTCTTCCAGCGCGCGTACCGGGTGGTTGATGGCCGGCTGCAGAAAGTCGCGCCGATGATGCTGGCGATCCACGGCGGTGCCGGAGTGCAGCGCCGCGACATGACTCCGGACGACGAGCGCGACGCCCGCGCGGCCCTGGAGCTGGCGCTGCGCCGCGGCCACGCCGAGCTGAAAGCCGGAAAATCCGCGCTGGATGCGGTGACCGCCGCCATCGCCGTGCTGGAAGACGACCCGCATTTCAACGCTGGCCGGGGTGCGGTGTTCACCCATGACGGCCGCAATGAGCTGGACGCCTCACTCATGGACGGCACGACCCGCCGGGCCGGCGCGGTGGCCGGCGTGCGCCGGGTCAAGAACCCCATCCTGCTCGCCCGCACCATTCTTGAGCGCTCCGAGCACGTAATGATGGTCGGTGACGGCGCCGAGGCATTCGCCCGGGAGCAGGGCGTCGAACTGGTTGATCCGGCCTGGTTTCATACCGAAAAGCGCTGGCAGCAGCTCCAGCGCCGGCTGCGCGAAAAGGAACAAGCGGCTGTCGAGCTGGGGGCCGTCGAACTGGGACACCCAGGACGCCGCTTCACCGGCACTGTCGGCGCTGTGGCCCTGGACACCCGGGGCGGGCTGGCCGCCGGCACCTCCACCGGCGGCATGACCGACAAGCGCTACGGCCGGGTCGGCGACGCCCCGATCATCGGCGCCGGCACCTGGGCCGACGACGCCTGCGCCTTTTCCGGCACGGGCTGGGGCGAGTTCTACATCCGCGCCGCCGCCGCGCATGCGGTCTGCACCCGGATGCGTTACCTGAACGAAGGTCCGGCCGAAGCGGGGCAGGCGGTCATCAATGTCGAAATTCCGGGGCTTGGCGGCGACGGCGGCGCCATCGTGCTGGGCGCCGACGGCCGGATCGGGCTACCCTTCAACACCGAGGGCATGTTCCGGGGCTGGATCGGCGCGGATGGTGTGCCTCACGTTGCCATCTATGCCGCAGATCCGCTGCCGCAAGCGCCTGTTCCCTGAGCCATTCCGGGCATTTTGCAGGCACCATTTCACCGGTCGCGTCGCGGATGTGATGGAAAGACATTCGTGAGCGTTGACAGTAAAACCGAGTGCCGTCAGAATTGCGGGCTGTTTCCACCGTGTCATGCTTTACCGGATCATGCTTCGCCGGAACGTGTTCAGTTGGAGGGATACCCAAGCGGCCAACGGGGGCAGACTGTAAATCTGCTGGCTTACGCCTTCGGTGGTTCGAATCCACCTCCCTCCACCACTTGCTGGCGTCCAGTACGCAGCGTGTGGTCCAACTGGCCATCTCCGTACCGCAAAACGCGGGAGTAGTTCAAGGGTAGAACCTCAGCCTTCCAAGCTGATGGTGCGGGTTCGATTCCCGTCTCCCGCTCCATTGCGGCAGCCTTGAACATTCCGGTCCGCGACACGATATCCGCACGACGTTATACGGTCACCACATCGTTGCTCACGTAGCTCAGTCGGTAGAGCACCTCCTTGGTAAGGAGGAGGTCGAAGGTTCGATTCCTTTCGTGAGCACCATCTCCAAAGCACCATCTCCAAAGCAACATCAACAAGTCTTCACCGCAATCCAGTACTCGCCCAAAACAAGTACTCCAACTCAAGTTCATACAAGAGAAGCAGCCATGGCAAAGGGTAAGTTCGAGCGCACCAAGCCTCACGTGAATGTGGGAACGATCGGTCACGTTGACCACGGCAAGACGACGCTGACGGCGGCGCTG
>JAYUIZ010000331.1:0-2403 GCA_043765595.1 Lysobacter sp.
CGGATCAGGGCGATTGATACAGGTGACATCCATGCAGTTTTTGTTGATCCCGCCCGCAGCGCTGACGCCAGCTGACCAGCAGTCAAGTCGCCGCTAACAGACACATTCAAGTGTCCTACGGCCAGATCAAGATGAGAGGTTGTTTGCATGGCAGGCACCTAACTCCGTCAATCGCATGAGATTATGGCACCGAAGCACAGACTCTCATTGAAAATGACGGGCGATCAAAAGTCTATCAGCACTAGGGGGGCACCATAACCGTTACGTTGCCGTCACGCTCGGCTTTTACAGGATCGGGCCAACGCTCTCCGGAAGTTTCAGTTCCAACGCCTTCTCAGCACATCGCACATCGCATTCGCCGTCTGCGTCCTGTCGGCTGATCACCCGCACGGTCAACGGATCGATGACCCGATAGTCGACCGGTGCACAGTATCTTGCGAAGCAATAGCTGGCGAGCACCAGCCATGGTCCCTTCGGGGTTGGCAGGCAATGGAACTTATTCTGATCTTGCAGGAAGATGTCGGAATTGACGTCGCCGCCGATCGTGAGCAAGGCATTGCCGTTGCGAATGGTAATGATCCCTTGCGATGAGATGAGTCCACGGGTCTTATGTGGATTGTCGGCGTCCAACCCTTGAATTTCGATCTTTGCCGGACCGCAGGCGCCGGTCGCCGTATGGCCAGAGACTTTCAAGGCATCCAAGTGAATGCCTGTCCGTTGTTGCGTCGCGCTCGGTGGAGACGCGACAACCGTTGAAGCACCACAAAGAAGGGCGAGAAGAAGTGTGGTGCGCATGGTGATCTCCTCAGGCTTTCGGGATGGGGTCGTAGAACGGGTCCTGGCTAGCCGCGGCGGCATCTGCTGCCTGCCGGCGCAGGGTCGCCAGCTCGGCTTCCAGTTCACGGTTGCGCCGGGCCAGGTCGAGGTTCTCGCCTTGGAGGTGCAGCGAGCGGCCGCGGGCGTGAAGACGGCGACCATTTGCAATGATCTGTGAGGTCAAGTCGTTCGCGGCTTCAAGGTTCTGGGCGGCGGGCGCGAGCGCCTCGCAGGGCACCCGTCCTGGCGTTCCGACGTGGAAACTGCGGATGTGCCGGGTGCACAGCTGGATCCAAGCGATTGAGCCCACGAAGACCAGTGCCAGTGGAACGGCCAGAAGCGGGCTGGCGCCCACGAACGCGATCAGGATCCATACCCCGGTGGCCAACGCCGCCATGACGCCAAACGCGCGCAGATAGCCCCATCCCACGTAGGGATCGGTCCGCACTTTATTCACAAGGAGGAGACACGCAACGCCCAATGCCAGGATCAATGCAGCCGCAGGTGCTCCCATCCGGAACAGCGCGTAGATGCTGACCAACCCTGCGGCAACTGCGCCGAAAGCAACCAGTACGATCGTTCCCGTCTTCATGATTTTCTCCCCATCGGCTCGACATGAGCGCGTCCTGGGCACGAATACTACAGAATCTGTAGTATCGTGCGCACGTCATCGGTTGACATGATCACGGTCTCGTCCAGACCACGTTCATGACCAAGACCGATACGCATGCCCATTTCATCGCCCGCCTTCGTGCGGCGCGTAAGGCTGTGGGCCTCAGTCAGACCGCACTTGGCATGAGGATGGGCTTGACCGAAGACATCGCATCGACCCGCATCAACCGATATGAGACCGGTGTGTCGGAGCCCGATCTGCGCACGGCCGAGCGCATGGCGAAGGAGCTCGGCGTGAGCCTGAGCTGGCTCGTGTGCACGGATCCGAAGATGGCCGACATGATCGACGGGTTCGCCAAGCTCGATGCGGCGGGACAGGATGCATTGCTGGACACGTTGCAACGAGCGCTTCGGAAGTTAACCGACGCGCCCGCGAAGGCGACGCCGACTGAGAAACCTGCTCAAAAACAGCCTGCTCAGAAACCGCTCGGCAAGAAGACGGCAGCCAAGAAGACAGGCGCAAAGAAACTGGCGGGCAAGACGACGGCCGTGAGGAAGGTGGCTGTGAAGAAGACAGCCGGCAAGAAGGCGGGCGGCAAGGCGGCGCCGGCAAAAAGTGCACCAGTGCGTGCGAGAGTGCGCAAGGTGCGGCCACCGAGCAGTGGATAACGTCGCTTTCCTGATGAGAGCGGGCGCAGCGTCGGCAATACCCGGTCCCGAAGCGCCGACTGCCATCGACCTCGTGAATTAATCGTTCACCTAGCGTAGCTCGCGAACCGCGATTCCCTGAGGCATACTTCGCTTGCTGGCCGACAGCAGGGAGGCGATGCAATGGATGACACTATTTTCGCGGCGATCGCGAATGCTCGAAATAGGCCTAGTGTAGTGTTTCGTTCTGTTTAGAACTTAACTTTGAATTTGCTCGAATCACTTTCTGCAAGATGTCCCGGGCACTCTTGGTCCAGATGAAAGGCT
>JAYUIZ010000332.1:0-2396 GCA_043765595.1 Lysobacter sp.
AAAATATTAGTGAATTCATGACCGATATCCACACCGACAAAATCCTCATCCTCGACTTCGGCGCGCAGTACACGCAGCTGATCGCGCGTCGCATCCGCGAGATCGGCGTGTACTGCGAAATCTGGGCGTGGGACCACGATCCGGCCGATATCGCGACGTTCAATCCGAAGGGCATCATCCTGTCGGGCGGGCCAGAGTCGACGACCGAGGACGGTTCGCCGCGTGCGCCGCAGAACGTGTTCGACAGCGGCGTGCCGCTGCTGGGCATCTGCTACGGCATGCAGACGATGGCGATGCAGCTCGGCGGCATGGTCGAGGGCGGGCACCACCGCGAATTCGGTTATGCCGAAGTCGAAGTGACCGGCGACGACAAGCTGCTGGGCGCGCTGGCCGATCATCCGGGCCGCCAGGGCCTCGACGTGTGGATGAGTCACGGCGATCGCGTCACGAAGATTCCTGACGGTTTCAGCGTCACCGGCCGCACCGACAGCGTGCCGATCATCGCGATGGCCGACGAAGCGCGGCGCTGGTACGGCGTGCAGTTCCATCCCGAAGTCACCCACACGAAGCAGGGCGAGACGCTGCTGCGCCGCTTCGTGCTGGACATCTGCGGCTGCCGCGCGCTGTGGACTGCGGCCAACATCATTGACGACCAGATCGCGCGCGTGCGCGCGCAGGTGGGTAGCGATGAAGTGATCCTCGGCCTATCCGGCGGCGTCGATTCCTCGGTGGTCGCGGCGCTGCTGCATCGCGCGATCGGCGAACAGTTGACCTGCGTCTTCGTCGATACCGGCCTGCTGCGCTGGAAGGAAGGCGACCAGGTGATGGCGATGTTCGCAGAGCATATGGGCGTCAAGGTCGTGCGCGTGAACGCCGCCGACCGTTATTTCGACGCGCTGGCCGGCGTGAGCGACCCGGAGGCTAAGCGCAAGATCATCGGCGGTCTGTTCGTCGAGATCTTCGAAGAAGAATCCAACAAGCTCGCGAACGCGCGCTGGTTGGCGCAGGGCACCATTTATCCGGATGTGATCGAATCCGCAGGCAGCAAAACCGGCAAGGCCCACGTCATCAAGAGCCACCATAACGTCGGCGGCCTGCCTGAGCACATGAAGCTGGGCCTGGTCGAGCCGCTGCGCGAACTGTTCAAGGATGAAGTGCGCCGCCTTGGCGTCGAACTCGGCCTGCCGGGCGAGATGGTCTACCGCCATCCGTTCCCCGGCCCTGGTCTGGGCGTGCGCATCCTCGGCGAAGTGAAGCGCGAATACGCCGAACTGCTGGCGCAGGCCGACGCCATCTTTATCGAAGAGCTGCGCCGCGCCGGCTGGTACGACAAGACCAGCCAGGCGTTCGCGGTGTTCCTGCCGGTGAAGTCGGTTGGCGTTGTCGGCGACGCGCGTGCCTATGAATGGGTGATCGCGCTGCGTGCGGTCGAAACCATCGACTTCATGACCGCGCACTGGGCGCATCTGCCTTACGACTTTCTCGACACGGTGTCGCGCCGGATCGTCAACGAACTGAAGGGCATCTCGCGGGTGGTTTATGACATCAGCGGAAAGCCGCCCGCGACCATCGAGTGGGAGTGAAACGGCAGCGGCTTCGCAGTTTGTTTTGCCCGCTCACTTTCACCCCCGACCGGACATAGTCATGAAAAAACTCATCGTCGTCGTTCTTCTGCTGGTGGCAGGTCTTTACTGGTACTCCGGTCGAAGCGACGTCCAACCGATCACCGAAGCCGACGTCCGCGAGTTCTACCGCCTGCAATTCGAGCCGGCGAATGTTCTCGATGCGGAGCTCGCCTGCGCCACCATGGCGGAAGAATATAGTTCCGTCGAAACGAATCATTCGCCCGGCGCGGGCCCCGTAACGATGACGTTCGACAAGAAAAAGTCCTGCGACGGCGCGCGGGAAAGCGCCGAGATGCTGAAGAAAGTCATTGCGGCGGCCGGCGCGCAGCCGCAGGTTTCGCATACGCTTCGTTCGATAGAGATTTCAGCGGATGGCGGCACGGCGACAGTGAAAGTCGCCAGCACATTTCGTATTCCGGGGAAAATGAAAATCCAATCGTCCGGCACCTCATCACTCGTCAAACGGGGCGACAAAGTGCTCGCTTTGGGCGGCGAAAATACCAACTATCTTGCTCGGGATTGAACGCTGCCCCATCATTTCGATCAGGCCGCTGCGACGATCGGGTGGAAGTGAGCGGTAGCGGTGTCAGGGACAAATGGCACTTACATAAGCGCAACATCCCGATTTTCGTCATTCCCGCGCAGGCGGAAATCCATTGACTTCAGGCCTTTTCATCCAAGCAAAGGCGCTGGATCCCCGCCTACGGGGGGATGACGGGGCTTAAGTCAGTGCCATTCGATACAGATTCCGATACAAATCGGGATCCGGAT
>JAYUIZ010000333.1:0-6729 GCA_043765595.1 Lysobacter sp.
GACCAGCTGTCGACATAGACGCTGGCGTTCTTCGCGAAGCTGGCGCTGTGCATGCCGGGTTCGGTCGACAGCGTGCGGATCTTGCCACCCGCAAGCGGCACCACGTGAATCTGTACTTCGCGCGCCGCTGCGCGGCCTGCGGCATCGCGGCCGGCGCTGAAATACACCAGGCCTTTGGTTTCATCGACCGCGAGCACTTTGTCCACCGGCCAGTCGCCACGCGTGAGTTGAGTGAGCTGCTTGCCATCCTTACTTGCGAGGTAGAGATGCTCGAAGCCGCTGCGCTCGCTGCTCCAGACGAAACGGCCGTCCTTGAGGAAAGACAGATTGTTGTGCAGCGGCACCCAGGTCTTCGCGGTTTCGGTGACGAGCGTGCGCTGCTCGCCGGAGGCGAGTTCGACTTCGATCAGTTCGAGCGTGCGCTGGTCGCGCGACTGGCGCTGGAAGGTCAGATGCGTCGGGCCGCGCCAGTCGACGCGGGTGAGATAGATGTCGGGGTTTTTGCCGAGGTCGATATCGCGGATTTCGCCGCGTGGGTAAGTGCGCTGCTGGTGTACGCGTGGCGTGCCGTCGGTGGGATTCGTCCACACCCGCATCTCCAGCGGTGCGATGCGCACCATGTGCAGGCCGATGGCCACGTTGGTGTCGCCCGCCGCCGGGTAGCGCTGCTCTACGACTTCGGTGCGGTCCGGATACACCTCGTAGCGTTTCTGCACCGGCACTTTGCTTTCGTCGATGCGCGCGAAAGCGATGGCGGAATCGTCCGGCGCCCACCAGTAACCGGTGTGGCGGTCCATTTCCTCGTCGGCCACGAACTCGGCGACGCCGTTGCCGATGGTGTCGCTGCCGTCGGCGGTCAGCTGGACTTCCTTGCCGGTGGCCAGATCGATCGCCCACAGGTTGCGTGCGCGCACGAAGCTGACGAAGCCGCCCTTCGGCGAAACCTTCGGGTCGGTGGCGAAGCCTTCACCGGTCGTCAGCTTGCGCACTGCCGTCTTGCCCGACTTGCCGAGGTCGTACAGATACAGCTCGCCGCCGAGCGGAAACAGCAGGGTCTTGCCATCCGGCGACCACTGGTAATCGACGATGCCCGACAGCGACGCGGTGCGCTGGCGTTCGCGGCGCGCTTTTTCCTCGTCGCTCAGCACTTCCTCGCCGGGCAGCACGTCGCTGGAATCGACCAGCAGCGCCGACTCTCCGGATGCCACGTCGAACGCCCATAGATCCAGACGGTTGCGGTCGCTGTCCTTGCCGCGCAGAAAGGTCACCCGCGAGCCGTCGGGCGCGATTTGCGGTTTCAGCAGGGTGGGGCCGGACAGCGGCGCGTCGCCGGTGATGGCTTCAAGGGTGAGTTTGCCCGGAGGCGGTGTAGAGGCGTGGGCGGCGGGCATGATTACGATGGGCATGATCAGCAAGCAGGAAAGAACGGCGGCGGCGCGGATCACGGAGTCTTGCCTTGCGTGGCGCTCTGGCCGAACAGCACCTTGCGCTGTTCTTCGCTGAGCGGCTGGCCGGCGGTCGGGCTGACCTGCTTCGTCCACGCATACGCGCGCTGGGTGGCCGGGCGCGCGGCGATGGCGGCCTGCCAGCGGCGGACTTCGGGATAGGGTTCCAGATCGATCGGCGCGGTCTTGTAGGGGCTGATCCACGGGTAGCAGCTCATGTCGGCGATGCTGTAGTCGTCGCCGGCCAAGAACGCGCGGCCGGCTGAACGCTGATCGAGCAAGCGCTTGTCCAGCACGCCCAGCAGGCGCTGCGCCTCGCGGGTGTAGCGGTCGATGGCGTACGGAATCTTCTCCGGCGCGTAGACGTTGAAGTGCCCGTACTGGCCGGTCATGGGACCGAGGCCCGCCATCTGCCAAAACACCCATTCCAGCGCCGCGGTGCGGCCGCGCAGGTCGGCGGGCAGGAAATGGCCGGTCTTCCCGGCCAGATACATCAGGATCGCGCCAGACTCGAACACGCTCAGCGGCGCGCCGCCGTCGGCAGGCGCGGTGTCGACGATGGCGGGCATACGGTTGTTCGGCGCGATCGTTAGGAAACCAGGCTGGAACTGCTCGCCGGCACCGATGTTCACCGGTTTGATCTCATAGGCCAGCGGCACGCCGACGTCGACCAGTTCTTCCAGCAGCAGGGTGATCTTGTGGCCATTCGGCGTGGGCCAGTAATGCAGTTCGATCATGTGTGCGGGCCGTTCGGGAGGATGCCGGCAGTGTAAGCCGTGCGCGCGGCTTGGCGTTGTGGTGCCCGGCGGCTACGCTATGGCGGATTTCGCCTTCAGCAGTGCCCTTTCATGCCCAACGCTTCGCAAAAACCGCTCAACCCGACGCTCAGCCCCCTGTCGCGCCTGATCTTCGCCTCGCGCTGGCTGCAGCTGCCGCTGTATCTGGGCCTGATCGTGGCCCAGGGCGTGTACGTGTTCCTGTTCGGCAAGGAGCTGTGGCACCTCATCCACGACACGCCGACGCTCAGCGAGCAGGACATCATGCTGATCGTGCTGGGCCTGATCGACGTGGTGATGATCTCCAACCTGCTGATGATGGTGATCGTGGGCGGTTACGAAACCTTTGTCTCGCGGATGAATCTGGCCGGCCATCCCGACCAGCCGGAATGGTTGAGCCACGTCAACGCCAGCGTGCTCAAGGTCAAGCTGGCGATGGCGATCATCGGCATCTCCTCGATCCATCTGCTCAAGAGTTTCATCGAGGTCGGCATGGTCGACGGCCTGCCGCTGTGCAGCACGATGGCCGGCGTCGAGGCGATGAAAGTCATGCAACCGTTGATCGATGCCGGGCAGAAACTCAAGCCCTGCACCACGATCACCTCGGCCGGCGTGATGTGGCAGGCGATCATCCACGCGCTGTTCATCGTTTCGGCCATCGGCATCGCCTGGACCGACCGGATCATGATGGGCAGCTCGACCAAGCGCGATCATTGAATCGTGCTTGGCAGGGCGCGTGGTCGACAGCGGGCGTATAAAAACCGGGCGCGCCCGGATGATCCGGCCTAAAATGCACGGATGGATGTTTCCCACCTGCTCGACGGCCTGAACGCCGCGCAACGCGAAGCGATCAGCGCCGAATCCGGCCACCTGCTCGTGCTCGCCGGCGCCGGTTCCGGCAAGACCCGTGTCCTCACCCATCGCATCGCCTGGCTGCACGAAGTCTATGGCGTGCCGATGCACGGCATTTTTGCGGTGACCTTCACCAACAAGGCCGCGGGCGAGATGCGCCATCGCGCCGAATCGCTGCTGCCGGGCGGCAGCCGCGGCATGTGGATCGGCACCTTCCACGGCCTCGCCCATCGCCTGCTGCGCCTGCACTGGCAGGACGCGAAGCTGCCCGAAGCGTTCCAGATCCTCGACAGCGACGATCAGCTGCGGCTGGTCAAGCGCGTGGTGCAGGCGCTGGAGCTGGACGAAGCCCGATTCCCGCCGCGGCAGATCGTATGGTGGATCAACGCGCAGAAGGACGAAGGCCGCAGGCCGCAGCATATACAGCCTGAACATTCCCGTGACGGCATTGACGAATGGGCCAGTGTGATGCTGCGCGCCTACACGCTGTATCAGGAGCGCTGCGAGCAGTCGGGGCTGGTCGATTTCGCCGAAATTCTGCTGCGCGCGCATGAACTGCTGCGCGACCATCCGCCGCTGCTGCAGCACTATCGCCATCGTTTCCAGCAATTGCTGGTCGACGAATTCCAGGACACCAACAGTCTGCAGTACGCGTTCATCCGTCTGCTGGCCGGCGACACCGGCCAGGTGTTCACCGTCGGCGACGACGACCAGGCGATCTACGGCTGGCGCGGGGCGAAAGTGGAGAACGTGCAGCGCTTCCTGCACGATTTCCCAGGCGCCAAGACCATCCGCCTCGAACAGAACTACCGCTCCAGCGCCAATATCCTCAACGCTGCCAACGCGGTGATCGCACACAATCCGTCGCGGCTCGGCAAACAGCTGTGGACCGACAGCGGCGAAGGCGAGCCGATCGATCTGTACGCGGCCTACAACGAAATCGACGAAGCGCGGTTCGTCATCGAACGCATCCGCGCCTGGGTGCGCGACGGCGGCAGCCACGGCGAGACCGCGATCCTCTATCGCAGCAACGCCCAGTCGCGCGCGTTCGAAGAAACCCTGCTGGGCGAACAGATTCCGTTCCGCGTCTACGGCGGCATGCGCTTCTTCGAGCGCGCTGAAATCAAGGACACCCTGGCGTACATGCGCCTGATCGCCAACCGCGACGACGACGCAGCGTTCGAGCGCGCGGTCAACACGCCGACGCGCGGCATCGGCGAGCGCACGCTCGACGAAGTGCGACGCTATGCGCGCGCCCACAGTATTTCGCTGTGGAAAGCGGCCGCGCTGGTGTCGCGCAGCGACCTGCTGCCGGGTCGCGCGCGGAATGCTTTGGCGCTGTTCGAAGGCCTGATCGATACCGTCGCCGACGAATCGACCGATCTGCCGCTGAAAGACAAGATCGATCACGTGCTGGCGCGCTCCGCGCTGCGCGACCACTATGCCGCGCTGTCGAAAGGTTCGCTGGATTCGCGCACCGACAATCTCGACGAGCTGGTGTCGGTAGCCTCGCGCTTCGTGAAGGGCGACGACGAGGAATCCGCGGCGTTGCCGGAGCTGGTCGCTTTCCTTGCCTACGCCACGCTGGAAGCAGGCGAAGGCCAGACCGAAGCCGGCGAGGATGGCGTACAGCTGATGACGCTGCACAGCGCCAAAGGCTTGGAATTCCCGCTGGTGTTTCTGGTCGGCCTGGAAGAAGGCCTGTTCCCGAACAACAAATCGATCGATGAAGCCGGCCGGCTGGAAGAAGAACGCCGCCTTGCCTACGTCGGCATCACCCGTGCGCGCCAGAAGCTGGTGATCACCTATGCCGAAGCGCGCCGTCTGCACGGCCAGGACATGTACGGCCTGCCGTCGCGCTTCCTGCGCGAGATCCCGCCGACGCTGATCCACGAAGTGCGGCCGAAAATCCAGGTAGCGCGGCCGATGTACAACGCGAATGCGCGGCGCGACGCATGGCAACAGGGCCGCGGTCACGCGTCGCTGCAGGAAAATACCGGCGTGCGCATCGGCCAGAACGTCACCCACGCCAAATTCGGCGGCGGCATCGTCACCGATATCGAAGGCACCGGCGCGCACGCGCGCGTGCAGGTCAATTTCGAGGACGAGGGCAGCAAGTGGCTGGTGATGGCGTACGCCAATCTGCAGCCGGCGTGAACCCAGAACCGTAAAGCGGAGCAAAGCTCCGCTGCCTCAATCCAGCATCGTAGAGCGGAGCGCAGCTCCGCTGCCTCGTGAGGCACACCAGCAGATCGACATCCAAGTGTTGTCATCCCGAGCCGCAGGCGAGGGATCTGCTGTCTGCTTTGCGTTGGCCGATCGAAGCAAACAGCAGGTCCCTCACCCCGATGAAGCCGGGGATTCGGGATGACGGCATGTTGTCGTGATGCTGCTTCCGGAGAGGGCTTAGCGGAGCTCCGCTCCGCTCTACAATTGCAAAAACAGAGGCTTGTTCGATGACAGAGACCGACCCCGATTTCCTCCGCGTTCGCGATTATCTCACCGGCCTGCAGGACCGCATCTGCGCCGCCGTCGAGGGCGCCGACGGCGCCGCGACCTTCCAGGAAGATCGCTGGGAGCGCGCCGAGGGCGGCGGCGGGCGCACGCGGATCCTCCGCGACGGTGCGGTGTTCGAGCAGGCGGGTGTCGGGTTCTCGGATGTCTCGGGCACGCAACTGCCGCCGTCGGCGACCGCAGCGCGGCCCGAACTCGCCGGTGCGTCCTGGCGCGCGGTAGGCGTATCGCTGGTGTTCCACCCGCGCAACCCCTATCTGCCGACCACCCACGCCAACGTTCGCCATTTCCGTGCGATCCGCGACGGCGAAACCGTCGCCTGGTGGTTCGGCGGCGGCTTCGACCTGACCCCGTTCTATCCCTTCGACGAGGACGTGCGCCACTGGCACCGGACCGCGCGCGAGTTGTGCGAACCGTTCGGCGGCGCCGAACGTTACGCCGCGCACAAACAGTGGTGCGACGAATATTTCTTTCTCAAGCACCGCAACGAAACCCGAGGCGTCGGCGGGCTGTTCTTCGATGATCTGCACGGCGACTTCGAGCGCGACTTCGGGTATCAGCGCGCGGTCGGCGACGGCTTACTCGACGCCTACCTGCCGCTGGTCGAACGCCGCAAGGACACGCCTTATGGCGAGCGCGAACGCCAGTTCCAGCTGTACCGCCGCGGGCGCTACGTCGAATTCAATCTGGTGTTCGACCGCGGCACCCTGTTCGGCCTGCAGTCCGGCGGACGTACCGAGTCGATCCTGATGAGCCTGCCGCCGCTGGTGCGCTGGGAATACGGCTACCAGCCCGAAGCCGGCAGCGACGAAGCGCGACTGCAGGATTACCTCAAGCCACGTGATTGGCTATGCGAGGCCGCGGTGGAGCACCCGCCTTCGTAGGAGGGCCTTCAGGCCCGAGCTGTTTTTGAAAAACGATGGAACTGAAGGAAAAGATCGTGCCTGAAGGCCCTCCTACAGAGACTTACCCCAACCCCCAATAACCCAGCTTCGAGCGGATCTGCAGCGCACGGAACCGGCCGCCCAGTGGCTTGCCGCGCAGCGTTCCCAGCCTGCCGGCGATCAGGTCATCGGTCGCGGCGATGACGCGCTCCGAGGCGCGACCGTCGCGATACGGATGGATGGCGTCGGCGTAGTCCG
>JAYUIZ010000334.1:0-6727 GCA_043765595.1 Lysobacter sp.
CCACGCGGCTGCGACCACATGCACCACCAGTCGCGACCATGGCGACAGCGGCCGGTGGTCGTCGATCCAACCGATGCCGGCCACCATCAGGAAGCCGAAGCCTGCGCAGACCAGCAGCACGATCTCACGTGGCTGGCGCAGGATCATCGCCGTGATCGCGATCAGGAACGCCAGGGCGATGGCGATACCGCCCCCGCGCGGCGTGGCGATCTGATGGCTGCGACGCTCGCCGGGTTGATCCAGCAAACGACGGCGCTGCGCGTAGGCCCGCGCGGCCCAGGTGCCGGCGGCGCCAAGCGCCGCGAACAGCGCGAACCAGGCAAGGGAACCGGGCGACAGCGGCATCAGACGACGGCGTAGTTCAGCAATGGCTTCACCGAGCCCCACTCCTTGCAGCTCGGGCACTGCCAGTGGTGGCTGCGCGCGCCGAAACCGCAGCGATTGCAGCGATAGCTCGGATTGCGGACCAGTAGTTGCTCGGTCACGTGCTTGAGATCGTGCAGGGTCGCGATCGGATCGGTGGCGTCGGCCAGGCTCAGGTCGATCAGCGCGGCCTCGCCGCGCACCGACGGGCGCTCCTTGAGCTGAAGGGCAAGATAATCGCGCGCCGCATGCACGCCTTCCGAGGCCTCGACCAGCCGGGTCAACGCCAGCACCGGCGAGATGCCGCGGTAGTGTTCGCACATTTCGGTCAGGAATGTGCGCGCGCCGCTGGGGTCGCCGACTTTCTCGTAGCAGACCAGCAGTGACGGCAGGATATCGGGCAGATAATCGGGATCATGCCGCGCGGCGCGCTCGTAGGCGCGGATCGCGGCCGGATAGCGGCCTGCATCGAACTCGAGGCGGCCTTCCAGCATGCCGGCGCGGACGGTATTGGAATCGGCGGCATAGGCGCGCGCGATCGCAGCACGCGCCTGATCGCTGTCGCCAGCGGTGCGGTGGCGCTCGGCCAGCTCGCACTCGAACTGCGCGATCAGCTTGCCCATCGGCTCGCCGGTCACCGCTTCGTAACGCGATGCCTTGTCGATCGCCTGCTGCCAGTCGCGTTCCGCCTGATAGATGCCGATCAGGTGACGCAATGCCTGCGGCGCGCGGTCATCGAGTCTGGCCAGATCGGTGAACACCGTCTCGGCGCGATCGAGCAGACCGGAGCGCATGTAGTCCTCGCCCAGCGCGAGGAGAGCCTGCACTTTCTGCTGATCGTTGATATCGGAGCGCTGGACTAGGCCCTGATGCAGGCGGATCGCCCGATCGACCTCACCGCGGCGGCGGAACAGATGCCCCAGCGCAACCTGGGTCTCGAAGGTGTCCTTGTCCAGTTCGGCGACATGCAGGAACAACTCGATCGCCTTGTCCGGCTGCTCGTTGAGCAGGTAATTCAGGCCGCGGAAATAAGTGGTCGACAGCCGGCTCACCTGATGGTCGCTGTGGCGCTCGCCGCCGCGGCGGCCGATGACCCAACCGATCACCGCCGCCAGCGGGATCAGCAGGAAATACCAGAACCACTCGGAGATGAAGGCCATCTCAAGTCTCCGACGGAGCGGACAAGGAAGGATGTGCGACGGTGTCGGTGTGCGGCGTATCCGGCGTCTGCGCCTGCTTCTCGACGCGCCGCAGCGCCCCTCGCAGCGGCAGGACTACCGAAGTCACGATCGCCAGAGCACCGACAAGCACACCGGCCAGCAGGGTACAGAGCAGGATAACGCCGAGCCCCGCCTTCACTTCAACGACGCCCAGATCCACCGTGACCGGTCCAGCGTTCAGCACGCCCAGCACCAGCCCGACGGCCAGAAACATGATGGCGATGAGCAGACGCAAAGGGCGCATGTGGGGAGGCGGGCCGCGTTTGAAGTCGGAACGGGCATCAGTGTATGCCGCCCGAAGGACGAAAACGATGGATGCCGCTGTCGGCCAGTGGAAGACCGCAGCGGATCATGAAAGTCAGCTATGGCAGTGCGGGACGCGACGGTGTCGCTTCGATACGTCCGTGGACGGCGGAGCTCAGTCTTCCGGCGGAAGAGGAACAACGTTGCTGACCCGGTCGCGCAGCTCCTTGCCGGGTTTGAAGTGCGGCACGTACTTGCCGGGCAGCGCCACCGCATCGCCGGTCTTGGGATTGCGACCTGTGCGCGGCGGACGGTAATGCAGGGAAAAACTGCCGAAGCCGCGGATCTCGATCCGTTCGCCCTCGGCCAAGGATCCGCCCATCATTTCCAGCAACGACTTGACCGCCAGATCGACGTCGTCGGCCTTCAGATGACTCTGACGCTGGGACAGGATCTCGATCAGTTCGGATTTGGTCATGGGCGCTCGCAGTCCTTTCTACGGGCCGCAGCCGACCGGCGCCTCGGCGATCCGGAGAACCGGATCGCCGCGGGCCGGAGGTGCGGAATTACTCGGAACGATTGTTTTCCAGCTGCTCGCGCAGCAGCGCGCCCAGCTTGGTGGTGCCGCTGGCGGCGTCGGAGGACACCTTGGCGTACTCGGCCATCGCTTCTTGGGTCTCGGCCTCGTCCTTGGCCTTGATCGACAGCTGCAGGGTGCGGCCCTTGCGGTCCATACCGATCAGCTTGGCCTCGATGGTGTCGCCGACCTTGAGGTGCTGGCTGGCGTCGTCGATGCGGTCGTAGCTGATGTCGCGCGCGGTGACGTAGCCTTCGATACCGTCGCCCAGATCGATCATCGCGCCCTTGGCATCGACTTCCTTCACGGTGCCGGAGATCTTGGTGCCCTTGGGATTAGTGGCCATGAACTGCCCAAACGGATCCTGTTCCAGCTGCTTCACGCCGAGGCTGATGCGCTCGCGCTCCGGGTCGACCGCGAGCACGACGGCTTCGAGGTTGTCGCCCTTCTTGAAGTTGCGGACCACGTCTTCGCCGGTGGTGTTCCAGCTCAGATCCGACAGGTGAATCAAGCCATCGATGCCGCCATCCAGACCGATGAAGATGCCGAAGTCGGTGATCGACTTGATCTGGCCCGACACCTTGTCGTTCTTCTTGAAGATCGCCGCGAAGGTTTCCCACGGATTCGACGAGCACTGCTTCATGCCCAGCGAAATGCGGCGACGCTCTTCATCCACGTCGAGAATCATGACTTCGACTTCATCGCCGACCTGCACGACCTTGGACGGGTTGACGTTCTTGTTGGTCCAATCCATTTCGGAGACGTGGACCAGACCTTCGACACCCGGTTCGATCTCGACGAACGCACCGTAATCGGTGACGTTGGAGACCTTGCCGAACATGCGGGTATCGGACGGGTAACGGCGGGCGATGTTGTCCCACGGATCCTCGCCCAGCTGCTTCAGGCCGAGGCTGACGCGATTGCGCTCGCGATCATACTTGAGCACGCGGACTTCGAGTTCCTGACCGACTTCGACCACTTCGGACGGGTGACGTACGCGCTTCCACGCCATGTCGGTGATGTGCAGCAGACCATCAATGCCGCCGAGGTCCACGAACGCGCCGTAATCGGTGAGGTTCTTGACCACACCCTTCAGCACCGCGCCCTCGACCAGCTTCTCAAGCAGCTGCTCGCGCTCTTCCGAATGCTCGCTCTCAACCACCGCACGGCGGGAGACGACGACATTGTTGCGCTTGCGGTCCAGCTTGATGAGCTTGAATTCGAGCTCTTTGCCTTCCAGGTACACCGGGTCGCGGACCGGGCGCACATCCACCAGCGAACCCGGCAGGAATGCGCGGACGTCCTTGATGTCGACGGTGAAACCACCCTTGACCTTGCCGCTGATGCGGCCGGTGATGGTTTCGTTCTTTTCCAGTGCTTCTTCCAGCTCGTCCCACACCATCGCGCGCTTGGCTTTGTCGCGGGAGAGGACGGTTTCGCCGAAGCCGTTTTCGAGGGAGTCCAGCGCCACCTTGACGATGTCGCCGACTGCGACGTCGATTTCGCCGGCGTCGTTACGGAACTGTTCGATCGGGACAATGCCCTCGGACTTGAGGCCGGCGTTGATGACCACCACATCGGTGCGCACATCGACAACGGTGCCGACCACGATGGAGCCGGGCTTGAGCTTGGACAGATTGGCTGCCGGGCTCGCTTCGAACAGTTCTGCGAATGATTCGGTCATGGATTGATTGCTCTGTAGATGACATAGACCGGGGTGCGGGCTTCGACGGAAGATTCCATCGAACGCAACGCTAAGGAACCGGTCCACCCGTAGGGGCCTGGGCGGGATTGCCTGTGGCCATGAAGAGTGAGGAGTGGAAAAAAACCGCCGCTGCGTTTCTTTCGCGACGGACGCGTCGGGCTTGCCTGTTGCACGAAATACTGACTCCGCCTGAGTCACTCAGGGATGCGCGCCGGGCACGATGGCCAGCACACGCTCGACGACTACATCAATGCCGAGGCCGGTGGTGTCTATGCAAACGGCGTCGTCGGCCGGTCGCAAGGGCGCCACCGCGCGATTGGCATCGCGGGCGTCACGGGCGAGAATTTCCCGCAGCAGGTCGTCGAAGATAACGGAAACTCCCTTGTCTTTCAACTGCTTATACCGTCTTTCGGCCCGTTCGTCGGGGCTGGCGGTCAAAAATACCTTGAAGGGGGCATCGGGGAAGATCACAGTCCCCATGTCGCGGCCGTCGGCGACTAGGCCAGGAGCCTGGCGGAAGGCCCGCTGACGATCGTGAAGCGCGGCCCGCACGTCAGGTACCGCTGCGATCGCGGAGGCGGCGGCCCCGGCCGTCTCGGTGCGCAGCTCGTCGGTGGCGTCGACGCCGTTCACGATCACCCGCAGCTCGCCGTCGGCGGCCTCCACGAAGCCGATCTGGGCATCGAACGCGCAGCGGACCAGCGCATCGGGATCGGTCAGATCCAGTCCGGCCCAACTGGCGGCGACGCCAACGCCGCGGTAAAGGGCGCCGGAATCGAGGTAATGCCAGCCCAATCGGTTCGCTACAAGCCGGCTGATGGTGCCTTTGCCGGAACCCGAGGGGCCGTCGATGGTGAGAACATCGACGCGCGCGGCACGGGCGGCCGAGTCGGGTACGGCGGGATCGGGCATAGGGGGCTCGGCGGCAATATCGGGGCGCTCATTGTAGCCGCCCCCTCGACCGAACCGCGCCTCGGAAGCGCGGCCGGAGATTGCAAGCACTTGAATCGTCTGCGAAATGTCGGCAGAATAGCTGGCTGCTTTGCCATCCGCGTCATTCCCATCCACTCAACTGCGTTATCGCCGAGGTTTCCCATGAAGGTCTTGTCCTCCCTGAAGTCGGCGAAGGCCCGTCACCGCGACTGCAAAGTCGTCCGCCGCCGTGGCAAGGTCTTCGTGATCTGCAAGTCGAATCCGCGTTTCAAAGCGCGTCAGCGCTGAAACCAGACAGCTTGGTCAAAGCGCGTCAGCGCTGAAACTAGGCAAACTTGGTCAGGCGCACCACCAGCGCTGAAACAGCTGTTCTGATAGATACACACGCTGCGATACATCTATGTGGCAGCCGTGCTGCAGACCCGGACAAAGGCCGCCTCGCGCGGCCTTTGTCGCGTCTGGCGTCCTGGTTCAGCGGCAATCCTCCATCATCGCGCGCGCTGTCGCGATACGCTTACAATCGGCCACGCACGGCTGGCATCCGCGCTTCGCACGCCATCCGTATTTTGAACCTGTATCTACGATTGAGGAGATCCCCCATGCGTCAGCTCCCCGCCGCCATTCTTGCCGCTGTTGTGTTCGCGGTCATCGCCCCGCAAGCGTCCGCCGAAACCCTGCTGATCGAACGCGTCGGCGAAGAAGCGGGCATGGCCCTGCCCGGTCGTGGCATGCGCATGGCCGATGTCGAACGCAAATTCGGTGCGCCCGTCCAGCGCCTCGACCCACGCGGCGGCCAGAAGCGCCAGTGGCCTTCGATCAACCGCTGGACCTATTCGAATTTCGTCGTCTATTTCGAGAAAGACCGGGTCATCGACGCCGTCGCGATCCGCGCCGGCGCGAACGAAGTCGGACCGAAACCGCCGATTCGCTGACTCTTAATCGTCGAATCATGATCGTTCAGTACCGTTTTCCCGCGGAGTGGGAACCCCAGTCCGCCATTCTGATCGCGTGGCCGCATTCCGAGACCGACTGGGGCCCACGCCTGGTCGATGTGGAGGAAACCTACATCGCTCTGGTCGCCGCCATCACCTCCTTCCAGCAGGCGGTGATCTGTATTGCCGACGACGACCTGCAGATCTACGCTGAAGCCCGACTGCGCTCGGCGCGGGTGGACATGGCCCGCGTGCGCTTCGTCACCGTCGAGTACGATGACACTTGGCTGCGCGATTCCGGCCCGGTGACGCTGCGTGCGAGCGACGACAGGGCTGCCTTCCAGCTGCTCGATTTCCGATTCACCGGCTGGGGTGGCAAGTTTGAAGCCAACCGCGACGATCGTCTGGTCGAGGCGCTCGTCGCCCAGGGCGTATTCGCCGACGTACAGCGCCATGAGATCGACTTCGCGCTGGAGGGCGGCGGCATCGAAACCGATGGCGCCGGCACCCTGCTCACGACCTGGCGCTGCCTGCATGAGCGTCACCCGCAGATGTCCCGCGAAGAACTCACCGCGAAACTGTCCGGCTGGCTCGCCCAGCGCCGGGTGCTGTGGCTTGATCACGGCTACCTAGAAGGCGACGACACCGACGCCCATATCGACACCCTCGCCCGCTTCGCCGCCCAGGACGCCATCGTTTATCAGGGCTGCGACGATGTCAGCGACACCCATTACCCGGAATTGCAGGCGATGGC
>JAYUIZ010000335.1:0-2394 GCA_043765595.1 Lysobacter sp.
GCGCCTGTCGCGGCGGCGTTGGCGGACGCATTGGCGGCGGGAGCTGCGGCGGCATCGGCAGGCGAATCGCCGTTGCCGTTCGCGGACGCGCAGGCGGTGGTGGAGAACAGCATAACGGCGGCGATCATGGCGTTACGGACAGACATGGGGCGTCTCCTGAAGCGGGGCGATAGAACTTGGTGACGATAACGGCGAGTGGCGACGTAACGGCGAAGCGACGTGGCATCACGGGCCGGCCATTTCGGATTCGATGACGGTGTCCAGCACGTAGCCGACGCTGGCTGCGTCCATCGGCGGGTTGGCGATGACGAAACGCTTGACCCGCAGCACGGTGCGGATGCCGTCCTCATGGGTGTAGCCATCGATATTGCCGTGGAACAGCTGCCATGCGCCGGGCTCGCCGACGCGCTGGCCTTCTGCGAACCGGACCTCCCGCACTTCCAGGCACGTCTGCGGCGCTGGCATCGTCGGATGTTTGCAGGGCTTGCGGCGTGCGGCGACTTCCATGAAGACGGTGGTGCCGGCGTTGCCATAGCGGGTTTCCGGGGTGGGCGCGCCGACGAACCGCAGGACATCGCCGTTGGCGGCGGTCCACAGCAGCTGCGGCGGGTCGCTTTCCAGTAATCGGATGCGTGCGTCGCCCTGCAGGCGTTTGCCGATCTCGTCGTCCAGCGCCATCACAGCCGCATCCATGCAGGCCATCTTGGTCGCGCGCAATGCGCCGACGCGGACGGTATCGCCGTTCAGGCTCACGTCGCCGCCGATGCTGTTGCAGGCGTTGGCGACGCGGATGCGGCCGTCGACGAAATCGAACTGCAGCGGCAGTTCTGGACGCGCCAGCAGCGCAGCGATGCGCTGGCCGCGTGGGTCGGTGGCGTCCTGCAGGCGCCAGTGGTAACCGCCGAGGGTGGCATTCATGGCATTCGCAGCCTGCGATGGTGATGAAGACGATGGTGCGGGCGCGACGGCCGCGGGGTCTGGGTTGGCGTTGGCGGGGGATTGCGCGCAGCCGGTCACGGCGAGCGACAACATCAGGGACGACAGCATCAGGGACGACAGCAATATGGACGACAGGGGACGGGTCATGAGTGGGCTCCGCGAAAGGACTTCCATGAACGTGCGGTGGGATGGGACGGGGTCCGCGCGAACGGCGGCCGCTTGAACGATACACCGCAGGTCGCGGGTGGACGTGCGCTGTGCCCGCGCCGTCAGTGCGCGCGCGGCCGCAGCAGCAGGGCGATGCTACCGGCGAGCAGTCCCCAGAACGCTGAACCGATGCCGCCGAGGCTGAACCCAGACGCGGTCACCAGGAAGGTGATCAGCGCGGCCTCGCGGTCGCGGTCCTCGCGCAGCGCGGCGGACAGGCTGTTGCCGATGGTGCCCAACAGCGCCAGCCCGGCCACCGCCATCACCAGCTCTTTGGGAAACGCCGCGAACAGCGCGACGACGGTGGCGCCGAACACCCCGGTGAACAGATAGAAGATGCCGGCGAACACCGCAGCCACATAGCGTTTCGCCGGGTCGGGATGCGCCTCGCGGCCGCTGCAGATCGCGGCCGTAATCGCCGCCATGCACAGCGAGTAGGCGCCGAACGGCGCCAGCAGGACGTTGGTCGTGCCCACCCAGCCGATGATCCGCGAAATGGGCGGTTCGTAGCCCGACGCACGCAGCACCGCGATGCCGGGGATGTTCTGCGAGGCCATGGTCACCACGAACAGCGGCAGCGCGATGCCGAACACCGCCGCCAGCGACAGCGACGGCAGGGTGAACACCGGCTGCGCGACCCGCAGCTCGACATCGCCCAGATGCAGCAGGCCCGAAGCGCCGGCGATGGCCATGCCCAGCAGCAGCGTCGCCAGCACTGCGTAGCGCGGGAACCAGCGCCGCCCGCACAGATACACAACGAACATCGCGAGGGTCATCGCCATCTGCGTGCGCATCGACACGAACACGTCCATGCCGAAGCGCAGCAGCACGCCGGCCAGCAGGCCCGAGGCCAGCGACAGCGGCACCTTGCGCATGCCGCGCTCGAACACGCCGCTGAAGCCGGCCAGCGCGGTCAACAGCGCGACCGCCACGAACGCGCCGATGGCGTCGGACAGCGGCACGCCGGCATTGGTGGCGATCAGCATCGCCGCGCCGGGCGTCGACCACGCGGTGACGATGGGCATCCGCCAGCGCAGCGACAGGCCGATGCAGGTGACGCCCATGCCGATGCCCAGCGCCCACAGCCACGACGCGATTTCGGCCTCCGATGCGCCCATCGCCTGCGCGGCCTGGAACACGATCACCGCCGAGCTGGTGAAGCCGACCAGCACGGTGACGAAACCGGCCGCAACCGACGACGGCGCGATGTCGCGCAGCCAGGAGCCGCGCGGTGCGTCGCAGTCGGGC
>JAYUIZ010000336.1:0-6722 GCA_043765595.1 Lysobacter sp.
GTGAATTCATGAAGACCTCGGCATCAATGAGCGCAAACAACGACTATCCCATCGGCGAATTCAGCTCTGTGTTCGACGGCACCGAACCGTTTCTTGCCGACCACATCATCCAGGGGCAGAAAATCCTGCCGGGCATGGCCTATCTGGAAATCGCGCGCGCCGCGGTCGCGGCGTCGGCACCTCCGGGCGATGGCGCCATGCTGGTGCTAAGCGACAGCGTGTTCGTGAGCGCGCTGACCGTGAAGGACAAGCGCACGGTCACAGTGCGCGTGTATCCGGGCGGCGCCGGTCAGTTCGGCGTCGAAGTCAGCACCGAACAGGGCGTGCATTTCCAGACCAGGGTGTCGGTGCAGAAGACCTCCGAATGCCTGGCTGCCAAGGGCTATGCGCCGACCATGGACATCGCCGCGCTGCGCGCTGCGATCACGCGTCCCGGTCCGACGAAATCGGCGTTCTACCAGACCTACAGGAATCGTGGTGTCGAGCTGGGCCCGTCGCATCGTGGCGTCGATGAGATTTTCCTCGACGGCAAGGGCGAGGGTCTGGCCACGATTCGCCTGCCGGGCTCGTCTGCGCGCGGTATGGTGATGGACGTGGGTGCGCTCGACAGCATCATCCAGAGCGGGCTCGCACTGGTCGATAATCCGGAGGCAAACGTCGTACCGTTCGCGGTGGTCAACACATTGGTCGTCGGTGCGCTGAGGGACACGATGATCGTTCATATCCGTCAGCGCCCCGACGGTATGCACTATGTCGCCAGCGATGAGCACGGCAATGTCCGGGTGATCATCGAAGGATTCCAGACCCGCGAGATCGATCTGAACGCCAAGCAGGACCGCTTGAGCTTCCATCGGCCGGTGTGGAAAACCGTCGCGCCGCCGGCCGCGGACGACCGCACTGTGCATGTGGTGGAGGCGACCGAGGACTATGTCGCCACGACCAAGGCGCTGTTGGCGGCCGCGCAGTCGCTCGCGCAGGACAAGCAGACCCGTTCGGTGATGGAACTGCATGCAGCGGAGCACAACCGCACTGCGCGCGCCCTCTGGGCCGCGTTGAAGACGGTGTCGATTGAACATTCGCAGATCGATGTCCGTCTGAAGTCCGGAGACGCGTATGTGGCGCTGTCCTATCAGGATGCGGACGCCGACATCGGTAGCGAGTTCGCCTGGCGCAACGGCACCACCGCGCTGATCAGCGGCGGACTTGGCGCGCTGGGCTTGCTGGTCGCACAGGACATTGCCGAAAGTACGACGGGCAGCACCCTGATCCTGCTGGGCCGGCGCACCCCGAATGAGGCGGAAACTGCGCGTATCGAAGCGCTGCGGGCATGCGGTGTGAACGTCATTCATCGTCGCTGCGACATTGCGCGTTTTGATGCGCTGGAAAAGATCGTTGCCGAGCATCCCGGAATCAACGTCGTGATCCACGCCGCGGGGCTCATTGACGACGCACTGGTGATCCACAAGACCGCCGATGCCATCGACAGCGTACTCGCGCCGAAAGTGCAGGGCATCGAGAACCTTGATCTCGCCACGGCCGGCTGCCCACTCGAATTGTTCATCGCGTTCTCGTCCGTCGCTGGCGCGCTCGGCAACGCCGGGCAGTTCGACTATGCGGCCGCAAACGGCTACATGGACGCGTATATCCAAGCGCGCTCGACACGCGTGCGTGCACAGCAGGCGCACGGCCTTTCGCTCGGCATCAATTGGCCGCTCTGGGAAGAGGGTGCGATGCGGATCGACGACGCCAGCCGCGAGACGCTCGCCCGGACGTATGCGATCAAGCCGTTACCCAGTGCGGAAGGCCTGAAGGCTCTGCGTCTGGCGATTGCCTCGCCGCACGCCAATCTACTGCCGCTTTACGGTCAGAAGAATGCGCATGCGGCTCTGTTCGCACCCCCGAAGGTCATCGCGGTAGACGTGAGGCCGCAGCAATCTTCGGTCGAACTGGACAAGCTGCAGCGCGAGATCCTGCAGGAGATGCGCCTGCAAGCTGCGCAGCATCTGAAAATGAAGCCGAACCAGATCAACGAGACTGAAGACTGGACAAATTTCGGCTTCGATTCGATTCTCATCTCAAGCTTCGTCTCGCATCTGAACAACGTCTACGACCTGAATCTCATGCCCACGGCCATGTTTGAGGCGTCGAATCTGCTGCGCTTCAGCCAGTTCCTTGCGGATAATCATGCAGTCGAAATGGCCAGAAAGCTCGCGCTAGGCGCGACGAAAGCCAGCGCGTCCGCTGCGAAAACCTCCGCCGCGAATGCCGCATCAAATGTCGCTACCGCTGCTGACGCGGCGTCCAGCCGGTCGATGCGCGATGCTTCCCATGGTGGCGCAACCGTGTCTCAATTCGCGCGCCGGTTCCGCGAGGCCTACCGCAACCGCTCCAGCTATCGCGACCAAGACATCGCCGTGGTCGGCATGTGCTGTCGTATCGCTGGCGCAGATACGCCTGACGCCTTCTGGCGGATGCTGGAAGAAGGGCGCGATATGATCGGCGAGATCCCGCCGGATCGCTGGGACTGGCGCGACTATCCGGGCGTCAGTCGCTGGGGCTCTTTTATAGATGGGATCAAGGATTTCGATCCGCTGTTCTTCGGCATCTCGCCCGCTGAAGCGATGTATATGAGCCCGGAACAGCGGCTGATGATGCAGTCGGTCTGGGAATGCATCGAAGACGCCGGCTACGGCGGCGACACCCTTAAGGGTACCAATACCGGAATCTACGTCGGCTGCGGACCCAGCAGCTATCCCGCGCTGATGAGCCATTTGCCGATCGAAGCCTATTCGGTGACCGGCAGCGTGTCCTCGGTGGGCCCAAACCGCATCAGCTACTACATGGACTGGCACGGGCCGAGCAATCCCATAGACACCGCCTGCAGCAGTTCGCTGGTGGCGGTTCACCGCGCCATCGAAGCGATCCGCGGCGGCCACTGTGAGGCGGCGATCGTCGGCGGCGTGAATGCGCTGATCTCGGCGGATGTGTACGTGAGTTTCAGCAAGTCCGGCATGCTCTGCGAGGACGGCCGCTGCAAGACGTTCTCCGACCGCGCTAATGGGTACGTGCGCGGTGAAGGCGTCGGCATGCTGATGCTCAAGCCGCTGCGCGCCGCGCAGCGCGACGGCGACGACATCTACGCAGTGATCAAGGGCGCGGCTGAGAACCACGGCGGGCGCACGACGTCGCTCACCGCGCCTAATCCGAACGCGCAGGCCGCTGTGATCCGCCGCGCCATCGAAGATGCTGGTATCGACTTCCAGCGCATCGGCTACATCGAATGCCACGGCACCGGCACCGAGCTGGGTGATCCGGTCGAGATCAGCGGACTGAAGACTGTCTCCAGAGTGTTCATGGACGCCGATGCCGCAGCCGAAAAGCAGGCCATGTCGCCCTGCTATCTGGGCAGCATCAAATCCAATATCGGCCATCTTGAATATGGCGCCGGGGTGGTTGGCATGATCAAGGTCATCCTGCAGATACGTCACGGTAAAATTGCCAGAAGCCTGCACTGCGACACGATCAGCCCGCTGATCGACCTCGCACGCACACCGTACTGCATCGCGCAGCAGGCGGTCGAGTGGGAGGTCGCGCCCGGACAGACGCGCATCGGCGGGGTGAGCAGCTTCGGCTTCGGTGGCGCGAACGCGCACGTGATCATCGAGGAATACATCGATCGCACTGCAGCCCAGAGCCATGGCGCCTCCGATGACGACGAGCAGCTGCTGGTGTTCTCGGCGCGCAACGCGGAGACCCTGCACGCGACCCTGCGCGCCTATCCCGAATTCCTCGCCAGGACCGACCACAGCGCGGGTGCGCTGCGGCGCATCGCCCACACCCTGCAGACCGGCAGGACCGGCATGCAGGAGCGGGTGGCCTTCATCGCCCGTTCGATCGACGAGTTCGACGAACTGCTGAAGGGCTTTCTGGAGGAGAAGGACGATTTCTACCATCGCAAGGTCTACCGCGGATCCAGCAAGGCCGGCACGGGCGACAAGCTCGATATCGGCGATACGCAGGCAGGTCAGGAGTTCATGCACCGGCTGGTCGAGACCGGCGAAATCGGCAAGATCGCGGAACTCTGGGTCACGGGCGCGAAGCTGGACTGGCGGATCCTGCGCCCGTAGCGGCGGCCGGCAGCGGACGCAGCGACACACGACAATTTTTGTTTTTTGGAGAAGGACAGCATGAAAGCAGTTGGTATTGAAGCAATGAACGTGTTCGCCGGTACGGCGTTCCTGGACGTCAGGAAGCTGTCCGAGCATCGCAGGCTCGACACCTCCCGGTTCGAGAATCTGCTGATGAAAGAAAAGACGGTTGCGTTGCCATATGAAGACCCGATCACCTTTGCGGTCAACGCCGCGAAACCCATCGTCGATGCGCTGAGCCCCGAGGAGCGGGACCGCATCGAAATGGTCATCACTTGCACTGAGTCAGGCTTCGATTTCGGCAAGTCGATGAGCACCTATTGCCACTCGCTGCTCGGGCTGAACCGCAACTGCCGTTTGTTCGAGATCAAGAATGCCTGCTATTCGGGCGCAGCCGGCATCCAGATGGCGGTGAACTTCGTGCTGTCGCAGGCCTCGCCCGGCGCGAAGGCGCTGGTGATTGCCACCGACATCTCGCGCTTCATGGTTGAAGACGGTGGCGACGCGCTGACCGCAGACTGGTCGTTCGCCGAGCCCAGCAGCGGCTCCGGCGCGGTCGCGATGCTGATCAGCGACCAGCCGCACATTTTCCAAGTCGACGTCGGCGCGAACGGCTACTACGGGTACGAAGTCATGGATACCTGCCGGCCCACCGCCGACGGCGACGCTGGCGATTCCGACCTGTCGCTGCTGTCATACCTCGACTGCTGCGAGAACGCGTTCCTGGAATACAAGAAGCGCGTGCCGGACGCGGACTTCGCCGCCACTTTCACCTATCTGGCCTATCACTGCCCGTTCGGCGGCATGGTCAAGGGCGCACACCGCAATATGATGCGCAAAATGGCGCGCGCCAAGCCACAGGAGATCGAAGAGGATTTCCAGCGCCGCGTCACCCCCGGCATGATCCACTGCCAGCGGGTCGCCAACATCATGGGCGCGACCATGGCGCTGGCGATCGCCAGCACTATCGATCACGGCGATTTCGAAACTCCCAAGCGCATCGGTGCCTTTTCCTACGGTTCCGGCTGCTGCTCAGAATTTTTCAGTGGCGTGGTGCGTAAGGAAGGCCAGGAGCGCCTGCGCGCAATGGGCATACAGGCGCATCTCGACCGCCGCACCGAGCTGACGATGGAAGAATACGATCGCCTGCTGGTCGGCAGTAACGCCGTCAAGTTCGGTACACGCAATGTCGTCCTGGATTCCGACTTCATCGCACGTGCGCGCACCGCGATGGGCAAGCCCACCATGTTCCTGAAGGAGATCAAAGAGTTCCATCGGGAATATGAGTGGGTCGGATGATGGGCAGTCGGTCGATCGACACCCGCGACTTCACCACGCTGCGTGTCCGCTTCGACGATGACATCGCCTATTTGCAGATCCATCGGCCGGAAGCGAACAATGCGATCAACGACCGGTTGATCGCAGAATTCACATCGGCAATGGACGAATGCGATACGCGCGCGAAGATCGTCGTGGTCGAAGGCTTGCCCGATGTCTTCTGTTTCGGTGCGGATTTCGCCGAGCTGCAGAAAAGTTTCGACGGTGATGGCGTGCCGCAGCAAGACCCGAAGCCGATGTACGACCTGTGGCGTCGCCTCGCGACAGGACCCTTCGTGTCGATCGCTCACGTGCGCGGCAAGGCCAACGCCGGTGGCATCGGCTTCGTTGCGGCCTGCGACATCGTGCTCGCAGATTCGGCGGCCGTGTTCAGTCTCTCGGAACTCCTTTTCGGCCTGATGCCGGCCTGTGTTCTGCCTTTTCTTGTCCGCCGTATCGGTTTTGCCAAGGCCAACTACATGACGCTGTCGACCCAGCCGGTCACGGTGCAGGTCGCGCACGATTGGGGGCTTGTCGACGCCTACGAGGACAATAGCGAAAACCTACTGCGTAAAAATCTGTTGCGTCTGCGCAGGCTCAACAAGAAGAGCGTGGCCCGTTACAAACACTACATGAATGTGATCGATGTATCTGTCGAGGCGGCAGAACCCAAAGCGCTCGCCGCGAACCGTGACGTGTTCTCTGACGCCGAGAATCTGCAGAGGATTTCTCGCTACGTGAAGACCGGCCAGTTTCCATGGGAGGGCGCGGCGTGACTTCCGAAAAAGCAGTCGAGCTGCAGTTCATCACACCGCAGATCATGCAGATCAAAATGCAGGATCGCGTGAGCAAGAACACGTTTTCTGAAGCTATCACCCAGGGGCTGATGGACGCGTTCGCAGAAGTGGAGCGTTTGCCGGACTGCAAGGTTGTTGTCCTGACCGGCTACGATAATTACTTCGCAAGCGGCGGTACCCAGCAACAATTGCTTAATCTTTCTGAAGGACGCGGCGCATTCACTGAACGCGCCTTGTACAGCCTTCCCTTGCACTGTCCGGTGCCGGTGATCTCCGCGATGCAGGGCCATGGGATTGGCGGTGGGTTCGTGCTCGGCATGTTCGCCGATCTGGTCGTACTCGGCCGCGAGAATATTTACACCACGAATTTTATGCGTTACGGCTTTACACCGGGTATGGGCGCAACCTTCATCCTGCCTCAAAAAATAGGCATTGGACTGGCGACGGAAATGATGCTCAC
>JAYUIZ010000337.1:0-2393 GCA_043765595.1 Lysobacter sp.
TAGGCGTGTCCTATCGCGTCATGTCCGACACTGACGGCATGTCCTGCCGTATCACCACGTGGCCGCAGGCGCAGCCGGTGTCGCCACCCGGCGCGGCACGCCCTCATCGTCGAGCAGACGTTCGATCCGCGCGAACACTTCCGGGCGCGAGAAGGGTTTCTTCATGAAATCGTCCGCACCGATGCGCTGCACGTAGAACTGCTCGGTCGCCAGCGCGTTGCCGCTGATCATGATGATCGGCACCAGCTTGGTGCCGGGCTCGCGGCGCAGCGCGCGCAGGGCGGCGAAGCCGTCCATGCCCGGCAGCACGATGTCGAGGAAGATCAGATCCGGCACCAGATCGCGCGCCAGTTCCAGCGCCTCCTCGGCGGTATAGGCCTCGAATGTCTGGAAACCGCTCTGCTGCAGCATCTTGCGCAGCACGGCGACAATGGTGGTCGAGTCGTCGACGATCAGCACCCGGGTGCCCGGGCGAACGTTCGAGCGCGGCTTCTCGCGACGTTCCGGGCCTTCGTAGTCGTCGTCCACCGGCGGCGCCGCCACTGCGGCTTCGACCAGTTCCTCGGGCGTGGCGGTGTCCGCCAGAGCATCGAGTTCCTCGGGCGTGGGCGTGGGCGGGCGCGTCGGCAGCGGCATGGCCACGGGCTGCGGCGCCGCGACCGGCGCGGCGGGCATATCGCGCCCGCGCAGGGTGTCGCGCCACCGTTTGACTGAATCGAAAATACTCAAGCATTGCTCCTATGACCGGTTGTCGGATGCCGCCCCATGCCGTGCATCGCAATGCTGTGCATCAAGGTCATGTCCGCATCAAGCCAATAAACGGCAAACCTGGTCCGCGGCGGACGCGCCAAGCATAACGGCCCTGGACCGGGCGGGCCAAGGCGGGGATGGCTTCGATGCGAGGGCCATCACGTTCTTGACGATGCCCGGTGTGACCGGGTTTATATCCGGTCGCGCTTACCTATCGCGCTTAACTATCGCGTTTACCTGATGGGCTCGTCCAGCATCATCGCGCGAACGAAGCGCACCGGTGGCGCACCGTAGGACAGCACCTGGTCGTGGTATGCCTTGAGCCTGAATTCCTTGCCCTGCTTCTGCTCCATCGCCTTGCGCAGGTCGAAATGCTCCTGCACGCCGACGAAGTAGGTCGGCAACTGCGCGCTGCTCAGCTGGGCGCGCACCCACTTGCCTTCGGCCTCGCGCTCCTGCTGGAAGGTGCGCTTGACCATCAGTTCCATGGCCTGTTCCTTACTCCAGTTGTCGACGTGCACGCCCTGGTCGAGGATCGCGTTGGCCACCGCGCGCAGATAGAACTTGTAGCGGACGAGGTGGAACAGCGGATCGTTGTCGAGATAACCGGCTTCCATCATCATCGACTCGGTGTAGACCGCCCAACCCTCGGCGAACATGCCCGAGCGCAGCACGCCGCGCAGCGTGGACGGGTAGCGCGCCGAGAACGCGCCTTCAAGGTAATGGCCCGGCATCGCTTCGTGGATCGACAGCAGATGAATCATGCGCGTGTTGTATTCGCGCAGGAACGAATCGCTCTGCGCATCCGTCCAGTCGTCCGGAATCGGCGAGATCGCGTAATAGGTCTTCAGACCCTTGTCGAGCGGGCCGGGCGAATCGCAGTAGGCCACCGCCACGCCGCGCTGAAATTCGGGCATCAGGATGATCTCGATCGGATCGTCCGGCACCTTCACCAGATCCTTTGCGCGGGTGAATGCGGTCGCCTGCGCGAGTGTCTGTTTCGCGGTTTCGACCACGGCATCGCGCGCCAGTTTGTCGGCGTAGGCCAGTTCCTGCGCGGCCTCGCTCGCTGTCTGCTGTTGCGCGTCGTCGGGGGATTCCGGCATCTCCGGCGCGCTGGGTTGTCCTTCAGCACCTGCTGCGCGATCTTGTACATCTCGCCGCGCACGCGCACCACTTCGGCCTCGGCGCGCTGCTTGATCTCGGCGCGCGACAGTGTCGACATCAGCGCAAATTTCTGAACCGCCCCGTGAATCCTGGGGCGGTTCAATCTCGGCCTGTGCCATCGCTTGCAACCGTGCTTGGCGTCTTCGTGAACAGGTGGCTGTGGTAGGGTGCTCCTCCAAGGACGAAGGAGCTGCGCCTATGCCCCTCACCAAGACCCTATGGCTGTGTACTGCCCTTTTACTGGGCGCGTGCGCACCGCATAAATCTGCCCCCAAGGCCGACAATTTCCCGGTCGTGGTGCCGTTTGCCGTGGACCGCGCCGGCAGCAAAGTGACCGTTGAATTCGAGTTGCCCAATGCGATGGACCCGTACCTGCCAACACCGAACTTGCGGCCGGTGTTTATCGGGGTGCGGCGGGTCAGCAAGGATGGCGATCTGATGACCGAGCAGGAGTTTCAGGAATCTCAACGACAACG
>JAYUIZ010000338.1:0-6717 GCA_043765595.1 Lysobacter sp.
CAATGCCGTCAAACCGGTGTGGGCGCATTCCGGCGACAGCGCGTTCTCCGCCGGCTATGCCATCGCCTGCGCCGCGCGGCGCGTGAGTCTCTCTGCGACCGGCGGCGTCGGCTCCATCGGCGTGATCGCGCTGCACATCGACCAGTCGGTGCGCAACGCGCAGGCCGGCCTGAGCATCACCGCGCTGTATGCCGGCGCGCACAAGAACGACGCCACGCCGCACGCGCCGCTGACGCCGCAGGCGACCGATGCGCTGCAAACCGAGATTGATCGTCTGTATGCGCTGTTCGTCGATCACGTAGCTGCCATGCGCGGCCTCGATGCCGACGCCGTGCGCGCGACCGAGGCGGCGCTGTACTTCGGCGAGGACGCGGTGGCATCCGGTCTGGCCGATGCGGTCGCGTCATTCGATGCCGTGCTGGCCGACTTTTCCACCGCCCTTCGCGGGCCATCACCCGGCAGGCCTTCGCCCGGTTCCAACACACCGCTCGCTCTGCCGATGCGGCTTGCACGTCCACCCGCTATGGAGATTTCCATGACCTTGCCCACCGAAGCTGCGCCCGCGCAGCCAACGCCCACCGCTGCCCCCACGACGGCACCGGCCGTCACCGTGCTGCCGACCGTGCCGCTTGCCGCCCCCGCAGCGGCACTGGCCACCGATGCACACATCGAAGCGACGGCCATCGCCGAGCTGTGCCTGCTCGCCGGCTGTCCCCAACGCACCACCGAGTTTCTCGCCGCACGCATGACCGAGGCGCAGGTCCGCCAGGTGCTGCTGCAGGCCCGCGCCGATCAGGTCGAGATCGCCTCGCATCACCTCGCCGACGCCGCGCCTGTGTCTGCGACGGCCACTGCTAACCCCGTCCTCGACGCCGTGCGCAAGCGCATCGGCGCCACGCACCCACAAGGCGCCTGAGCCATGCCCGTCCTCCACGAACCGGTCCACCTGAGCGATCTGCTCAAGTACGAAGCACCGAACCTCTACTCCCGCGACGAAGTCATCGTCGGTGCAGGCCAAACCCTCGCGCTCGGCGCCGTCGTCGGCCGTGTCACTGCGACCGGCGAGATCGTGGCCCTCGACCCGACCGCCAGCGATGGTCGCGAAACCGTCGCCGGTGTGCTGATCGAAGCGGTCGTCACCGCCCCGACTGAACGCAAGCGGAGCGTGATCGTGTCCCGATACGCCATCGTTTTCGGCGGCGCACTCGTCTTGCCGACCACCCTCACCTCCGAGCAGTCCACGGCCGCCCTCGCGCAGCTCGCGGCGCTCGGCGTCCTCACGCGTCAATTCCCGCAGCCGGCTGAATCCAATGCTCAATCCCTTCGCTAACTCCGCGTTCTCGATGGCGGCCCTCACCGCCGCGATTAATCTCATCCCCAACCGCTATGGCCGCCTGCAGGAACTCGGTCTGTTTCCCGACAAGCCGGTGCGCCTGCGCCAGTTGCTCGTCGAAGAGCGCGCAGGCGTATTGACCCTGCTGCCGACCCGGCCGCCCGGTGCGCCGGGCACGGTCAGTGCCAGCGCCAAGCGCCGCATGCGCTCGTTTGTGGTCCCGCACATCCCGCATGACGATGTGATCCTGCCCGAGGACGTCAACGGCCTGCGCGCCTTCGGCTCGGAGACCGAACTCGAATCGGTCGCCAGCGTCGTCGCCGAGCGCCTGGAGACGATGCGCAACAAGCACGCGATCACGCTGGAGCACCTGCGGATGGGCGCGCTGAAGGGCCAGATCCTCGATGCCGACGGCAGCATCCTCTACGACCTGTTCGAGGAGTTCCGGATCGCCCAGCAGACCGTCATCTTCGAGATCGACAACCCGAGCAACGGTACCGATGTGAAGCAGAAATGCATCGAGACCCTCGCGCTGATCGAGGAGGGGCTGCTCGGCGAGTTCATGACCGGCGCCCGCGTGCTGTGCTCGCAGGAGTTCTTCGCCGCGCTCACCTCGCACAAGGACGTGAAGACCGCCTACGCGCAGTGGCAGCAGGGCGCGGTGCTGATCAACGATGTGCGCAAGGGCTTCAACTTCGGTGGCCTGGTGTTCGAGGAATATCGCGGCAAGGCCTCCGATCTCGACGGCACCGTTCGGCGTTTTATCGCGCCGGGTGAAGCGCACGCCTTCCCGCTGGGCACGATCAACAGTTTCGCAACCCACAACGCCCCAGCGGATTTCAACGAGACCGTGAACACGCTCGGTCAGCCGCTGTACGCCAAGCAGGAACCGCGCAAGTTCGAGCGCGGCACCGACCTGCACACCCAGTCCAACCCGCTGCCGCTGTGTTTGCGCCCCAGCGTGCTGGTGAAGCTCTCGATCAACTGAGGCACGACCATGACCACGACCGATGGGCTGGCGGCAACGCCGCCGGCCGGGGACCGCTTTGCGCGCGCGATTGAGCGTGTACTCCTCCACGAAGGCGGCGACGCTGACGATCCGCGCGATCCCGGCGGCAAGACGCGCTGGGGCATCAGCCAGCGCGCCTATCCGTTGCTGGATCTGTCCACGCTCACCCGCGAGCAGGCAATCGCGCTGTATCGCCGCGATGCGTGGATGCCGATCCGCGGCGATGCATTACCCGAGGCGATCGCCTTCCAGGTGCTCGACGCGGCCGTGAACCACGGCGTCCTGCGCGCGGTCGGCTGGCTGCAGCAGGCGCTGGACGTGCGCGTCGATGGCGTCGTCGGGCCGCTCACGCGGACTGCCGCAATGGAGGCCGATCCCGTCGCCCTGATCCTGGCTTACAACGCGGCGCGCCTGGACTTCTACGTGCGGCTGCGCACCTTCCCGACCTTTGGTCGCGGCTGGACGCGGCGGATCGCCGGCAACCTGCGCTTCGCGGCGCAGGATCTGGCGTGAGCACGCCGCTCGATCCGGCCTTCGAGGCTGCCCACGATGTCTTGTTCGCGGTGTTTGGTGAGCCTGCACAGGTCCGCCGCAGACGCAGTCGCACCGTGCCAGTACGCGTGGTCGTCACCTACAACGTGCAGGCGCTGGGCGACTACAGCCAGGGCCAGTCGCGTGTGACCACGGTGAAGTTCCTCAATCGCGAGTGGCGACCGCGCGCGGGCGACCGACTGCAATTGCCCGCAGGCGCGTTCCTGATCGAACGCATCGTGGTGGACGAAGGCATCGTCACCGAAACGGTGCTGCATGGGTGAGACACCGATCCCGTGGGCGATTCTGGAAGTGGTGCAGACGCGATTGCGCACGGTGCGCAAGGCGAACGATTACCGCACCGATGCCGGTCGCGATGTGCGCCTGGAACCCGCGCCATTCGATCCGAGCGATGCACCGCGTCTCACGCTGTATCCGTTGACGACGCTGTATCCCGACGATGCGCGATCAACGACCGAGCGTGGTTTTACCTTCGTCGTCGAAGCGCTGGTGCCGGTCAAACTCGACAACGCGCAAGCGCGCATCGTCGAGACGATCGCCGATCTCGAGGATGCCCTCGACGGGTTTGTGCAGGCGCCGCTCGCGCTGCCGCTGCAGTTTCAGGAGTCGGTGCTGCTGGATCGGCCCGACGGCGTCGCCGCGATGGCGGCGCAGGTGCTGTTTGGGACGCGCTATCGGCGGCAGGCGCCGCGATGACAACCGCGATCGACTTCAAGCGCATCACTCCGCCCACTCGGGATGTCTGATGCGATGCTCCACGATGTTCGCTATTTCCTTGAGGTAAGCAACCTGCTCCCGTGTGGCCATGCGAATGTAGGCACCCACGCACGCGAAAAACAGCGCGCCCATGCCCGCGACAGGTTTCGTCCAGGCGAAGGTGTCGCCAAGCGCCACGGCGGCGACGGCCAGGCTCAACGCGATCAGCGCCGCGAAGACGGGATAAAAATCGGACTTGGCCGACATCAGTTCGGCCCGGTTTTTCGCCGCGAGCGCAATCAACGCAAGCGGCGCCGGGGCAATTTTTCCATGCATCTCCAGCCTTTCATCAAGACTGTGCATGGCCTGTTTGAGTTTTTCGATGTCTGTCGAAATAACGTGGCTGGCATCCCATTCCCGGAACGGCATAAAGAACTTCCTGGTTTCCGAGCCAGTGCCGCGAACGGTTTGATTCCAAAGACTGAGTCGGTGCCTTCGGTAGTCGATGACGAATTCCGCGAAGGCCTCCGTGAGGCTGCTTGCATGGGTGGCGTCGCCCTGCACCCGCTTGGCGTGTGACATCGGATATCCCCTCCTGGGTTGGTGTCCCCCGATATAGCAGATGTGTGCTTCGCATCCAAAAAAGCCGATGTCCTGACTGGACACCGGCATCAACCGTAATCCGCGCCCAAACGCGGCACAACGTTTTCGACCCCATGACGACCTCTTCCACACAAGCCATTGGCAGCGCGCTGCGCCTGCACGCCGATCTCGACGGCCTGCTGTCCGCATCGCGCAACCTCAGTGCGCTGTCGGCGCAGTTCCCGACGCTCGCCAAGCGTGCGATCGGCACCCTCGCACGTCGCCTGCCCGTGCAGGCGCGGCGCGACATCCAGTCCGAGTACCAGATCGGCGCGCGTCGGCTCGCGCAAGACCTCCAATCGCGCGCCACCGACGACGGCGTGCGCTTGACCGGTCGTTTTCGTGGCATCGGCCTGCGGAATTTTTCCGCACGCCAGACGCGGCGCGGTGTCACTGCCGCCGTCTTCCGCGGCAAACGCAGCCTGCGCGAACACGCCTTCCTCGGCGTCGGCGTGAACCGCAACGCGCAGGTGTTCCGCCGCGAAGGCCCCAAGCGCGAGATGCAGCAGGGCCGCTATGCCGGCAAGCAACGTCAACCCCTCGTCGCCGAGTACGGCGCCACCGCCGCGCAAATGCTTGCCAAGGGCCGACGCCCCGAACGCCTCGTCGATCACGCACGCGGCGTGCTTGCCGCCGAATTCGAGCGACTGCTGCGCATTTCTACCACCGCCTGATCACTCTCATCCCCCATGAACGAACGCCATGAAAACCATCCGCCTCTACCACCCGCACACCCACGAAGGCGTGACCTACGCGCCGCCGCCCGAAGGCATCGCCCTCACTGTCAACGACGCCGATGCCGCGCTGCTTTATGCGTGGGGCCTGACCACGCCGATGCCCGTGCTCTCCGATGCGTCCACTGGCGACAGCGATGCCTTGCCGCCGCGTCACGACCGTCGCAAGCGCATGGCGATCCCTGCCGACGCCATCGACGCCATCCCCACCGACACCGCCGTCGCCAGCGATGCGCTGGAGCCTTCCGCATGAAAGACTTCTCCTTCCAGGGCGGCCTGTATCTCGGCACCCGCCTCGCCGGTGGCCGTCCCGGCGCGCTGCGCTGGGTCGGTGATGCCCCCAAGTGCGACCTCACGTTGAAGACCGAGACCGAGACCCGCAAGGAATCGTACTCGGGCAACCGCCTGACCTCGGCCGTGCTGCAGAAGGGCAAAGAGGCCGAACTGTCGATCACCCTCAACTGGGCCGACATCGACAACCTGCTGCTCGGCCTGTATGCGAGCAAGGCGTCGATCGCCGCCGGCACGGTGACGGGCGAGGCGTTTCCGCCGGGCCTCGCCGTGAACGACATCATCGCGCTCGATCACAGCACGATCAGCCAAGTCGCGCTCACCGACGGCAACGCCGCGCCGGCCACGCTGGTGGCGAACACCCACTACCGGATCGAGAGCGTGCGTGCGGGCCTGATCAAGCTGCTGAACCTCGCGACGTTCACCCAGCCGCTGCGCGCGGCCTACCGGTTTGGTGCGCGCACCAGCGTGGCGATGCTCACCAGCGCCGCGCCCGAGCGCTTCCTGTTCCTCGACGGCATCAACTCGATCGACAGCGCGCCGGTGCAGGTCCGTCTGTACCGCGTGCAGTTCAATCCGGTGAGCAACCTCGGCCTGATCCACGAGAGTTTTGGGCAGTTCGAGATGACCGCGTCGGTGCTGTTCGATCCCGAAGCCGCCGCCGATCCGCTGCTCGGCGGGTTCGGTCGGCTCGATCTGCCGGAGACCGCGTGATGGCCCGCAAAATACCCACGCCACCGCAGGCCGCGCCCGATGCGGCATCCGCCGCCGATGAACTTGCCGTGTTGCATCCGGATCGCACCCTGGTCATCGGTGGACGTCCGGTGGTGCTGCGCGAGTACGGCTTCTTCGAGGGCCTGGACATCGCCGACCGCGCATCGGCGTTCATCGCCGACCTGATCGCCGCCAGTAACGACGGCAGCCTGCGCTACGCGCAGGTGCGTCGCCTGTTCGGCCGTCACCGTGCGGTGATTCCATCGATCGCGGCGCATGCCGGTGATGTCGAGGTCGCGTGGCTCGAAGCGCTGCCACCCGACGAACTGGACCTGTATCTGGCGACCTGGTTTGCGGCGAACGCCGCTTTTTTCGTGCGCGAGGTGCTGGCGGAACTGCGCGAGGCCCAGCTGCTCACGGCGCAGCGGCTCGCGGCCGGCGCCTCGGCTGGAGCGAGTGTTTCGTCCGGCTCGCCGCCGCCGGACTTGGCGATGTCGCCCGGCTCGGACGCATGACCGAGCGCCAGCTCATCGCGGCCTTCGAGGCATTGGATCGTGGCGAACGCCACCGTCGCGCCGACTTCATCGAGGACGTCGCCACCGCCGTGTGGGGTGGCGACGCGGCCGATGCGCGCGTGAAGACCCTGCGCGGTCGCGACTGAGATCACGGCGCCGATCGCCCCATGAATCAGGATTTCGTTCTCAATCTGAAGGTCCGCGGCGACTCCGCGCAGGCCGAGACCAGTC
>JAYUIZ010000339.1:0-6716 GCA_043765595.1 Lysobacter sp.
GTGAAGCCGGGTTACGGCCGCAACTTCCTTGTGCCGCAGGGCAAGGCCGTGCCGGCCACCGCCGCTAACCTCGCGACGTTCGAAGCCAAGCGCGCCGAATACGAAGCCAAGGCACAGGCAATGACCGACGGCGCCGAATCGCGTCGCAGCAAGCTCGACGGCGTTCGCGTCACGATCAAGGCCAACGCTTCGACCGAAGGCAAGCTGTACGGCTCGGTCAGCGCCCGCGACATCGCCGAAGCCCTGACCGCTGCCGGCCACAAGGTCAACAAGTCCGAAGTGATCATGGGCGAAGGCGCCCTGCGTCACATCGGCGAATTCGACGTGCTGGTCCACCTGCATGCCGAAGTCGAAGTGACCGTGAAGGTCGTCATCGAGCCTGAAGCCGCGTAAGCACATCTTCCAGAGTTTGAACGGACGGGCGCCGAAAGGCGCCCGTTTTGTTTTGGAAAGCCCGCTGCGCTGCAGCACGTTCTTTGGCTTCAGTCCAACGCATTCGAATCGCGGCTGGTCAGACTGGAATCGGGCATCTGCGAAAGGATACTTATCCACAGCTTGTCCCGTCGCGAGTCCACAGGCCGGACGCTTACCATAGCCGCCGGGACCCGACGCTCGCGGCCCGCTCGCCGAACCACTTCCGACGCCACATTCCGGAGCAAGCATCCCGATGGCTTTCCGCCCCAATGCCTACGGCGACAGACCGCGTCGCGACACCTTCAGCGACAGCCGCGTCGAACAGTTGCGCATCCCGCCGCAGTCGATCGAGGCCGAACAGGCCGTGATTGGCGGCCTGATGCTGGCGCCGGACGCCTTCGACCGCATCGCCGACCGTCTTAACGAGGAAGACTTCTACCGTCGCGATCACCAGTTGATCTACCGCGCGATCCGCGAGCTTGCCGAGAAGAGCCGGCCCTACGATGCCGTCACCCTGGGCGAATGGTTCGAGTCGCAGGGGCTGGTGGAACTGGTCGCAGGCGGTGCCTACTTGGTCGAACTGGCCAGCACCACGCCCTCGGCCGCCAACATCACCGCCTACGCCGAGATCGTCCGCGACAAGGCAATCCTGCGCCAGTTGATCGAAGCAGGCACCGGCATCGTCAACGACGCCTTCGTGCCCGAGGGGCGCGACAGCGACGAGATTCTGTCGAAGGCCGAAAAAGATGTCTTCGCGATCTCCGAGGCGCGCTCGCAGGGCCGCACCGATTTCGTTGCCATCAACAAGGCGATGGCCGAAGCCTTCGACGTGCTGCAGACCCGCTACCAGAACGGCAGCGGCATCACCGGCCTGCCGACCGGCTACACCGAATTCGACGAGTTGACCGCCGGCCTGCAGCCGACCGATCTGATCATTCTCGCCGCGCGCCCGGCGATGGGTAAAACCACGCTCGCGCTGAATATCGCCGAGCATGCCGCGATCAAGACCAAGAAACCGGTCGCGGTGTTCTCGATGGAAATGTCGGCCTCGCAGCTGGCGCTGCGTCTGATCTCGGCCAACGGCCGCGTCAACGCCACCCGGCTGCGCACCGGTCAGCTTGAAGACGAAGATTGGAGCCGGGTCAGCGGCGCAATCCGGATGATCAAGGAAACTAAGATCTTCATCGACGATACCCCCGGCCTGTCGCCCGAAGGCCTGCGCGCGAAGTCGCGCCGGCTCAAGCGCGAGCACGGCCTGGGCCTGATCGTCATCGATTATCTGCAGCTGATGGCGGTGCCCGGCAACAGCGAAAACCGCGCGACCGAAATCTCCGAGATCTCGCGCTCGCTCAAGGGCCTGGCGAAAGAACTCAACGTCCCAGTGATCGCACTGTCGCAGCTCAACCGTTCGCTGGAAACCCGCGCCGACAAGCGCCCGGTGATGGCCGACCTGCGCGAATCCGGCGCCATCGAGCAGGACGCCGACATGATCGTCTTCATCTACCGCGACGATTACTACAACAAGGAAAACTCCCCGGACAAGGGCCTCGCCGAAATCATCATCGGTAAGCAACGTAACGGCCCGACGGGCTCGTTCAAGCTCAAGTTCTTCGGCGAGTACACGCGGTTCGACAATCTTTCGTTCGATGCTACGGGGAGTTTTGAGTAAGCCGAAGTCCGCTAGAGCGGGCGCACTGTCGAGATAACAACCTGATATAGCTCAGCCGTATTCCTCTCGCAGCGCGATGCCGCCTATATTCTGCAGCAGCGGGGCGTTTTCGCAGGCGATATACAGGCAGGTGTCGGTGTCGCTGCAGTTGCGATGCTGATGCCAAGCCCACACAGGGATATAGACCGCATCTCCCGCTTGCCATTCGATTTCACGCTCCTCGATCTTCGTCACGCCGCGACCTTCGATGACATACAGAACCGTCTCGTAGTTATGGCGATGTTTGCTGGTGTTTTGGCCGGGCTCCAGGCCACCGACCGTCATGCTGATCGTCTTGGATGGAAGGTCGACGAGAAATACTGGATGTTTGCGTTCGGCAGAGAACTTGTCGGCGCCAGCGACTTCGCTTTTTGCGACGTTCTTGTGAATCAGCCGATCCGGCATATCGACTTGCAGATGGTCGCGCGTGCGCCAGAAATCGGCCGAACTATAGTTCTTCTTGTCGTCACTCATAGATTGTTCTCCGGGAATTGCGCCAATACCGCGTCGAGTAATGCCATCCGCAGACGCACCATATCCTCGCCGATCGCGAGTACTTTGGCGCGACGATACGGACGTTCCGCAAGCAGTCGATTGATGATCTCCCGCATCACCAGCGCATGCGCTTCGTCTTCGGATACGTGCAGAACGAAGAAATGCAGCTGCTCGTCGCTGAATCCGGCGCTACGCAGGCCATCAAGAATTCCGCCATACAAGGTGGGTACGATCGCTTCTGCGCCGATACAAAGCGCGGACAAACCTTCCAGGGGATCTTGCGCGCGGCAGTATTGAAACATGCTTTCAATCAGGCTTGCAGTCTCTGGCAGGATTGGCACACTTCCGGGTTTTGCTCCGATTTCAGCCATGCAGCGCCGGAACAGCTCCGCATGCGTCACTGCGCCCGCGCGATCCAGTCCTGTCTCCTCGACAAGGTTGACCGCGAGTGTGCGGACATCGTCGCCGTTCGGCATATGCGACATCAGGGCGCAAAGATATCGGGTGAATTTTTCGGAGTAATAACTGTGTTGCACGAGAAACGCGCGCAGCAACTCCAAGGATGCCTTGCCTTCCCGGCATCGGATCAGGAAGGGATGCGCCTCCAGCTCGGGAAGCAGGCCGATGGGTAGCAGGTCATCCCACAGCGCTGGCGGCAGGATTGAATGCGCTTGGTTGTCTTCGCGAAGTTGCATGGAGGACTCCTTCAATGGTGTCTGTTGTGTCAGGTCAGGCGATCAGTGGCCAGTGGAAGCCGGTCTGTGCTAGCACGAGATCTGCATAAGCTGCGCTCAGATGCTGTGTCATCGGACCGGGTGTCTGGAAGTCGAGGTGTGCGCTGTTGAAATTCAAAATGCGGGTAGCAGGCGCTATTCCGATCAATGAGTTGGTGATGAAGACTTCCTCGGCCTCCGCGAGCGAAGAGTAGGGTATTGACCTTTCCTCGACTTGCATCCCAAGACGGCAAGCGAGGTCGAAGATACATGCGCGTGCGATGCCTGCTAGCGGGCCGTCACTCAGCGGTGGTGTGCACAACACGCCATCGAAGATGGAAAAAAAATTGCTGTACGCACCTTCGCAGACATGACCGTTTGGTATACAGAGTAACGCTTCATCGGCGCCTGCGGCATGCGCATCGTCAAAGGCGAGGATGGAGGCCAGATAGTTGGAATGTTTGCTCGCAGTGGGCAGTTGCGACGGCAGGAAATGCATGCGATCAACCGAGTATAGCGAAGCGCCTTCGGCATATATTCTGCCTGCATATTTTCTGGCGGGCAGACAGGCGGCGATCCAGGTCGGCGATGTCGCTGCAGCGCACGAGAGCCCTGTTGCTGTATTGATGCCGCGACTCATCCACAGTCGCAAGGTGGCGCAATCGGTCTGCTCTGCTGCCAGGAGCGCAGCGACTGCGCATTTCCAGTCTTGCTGTGACGGTGCTCCGACAAAGCGCATCGCGGAGGCGCTGTCTTGCAATCTCCGCAGGTGGGCGTCGATCAAAAACGGTACGCCGCAATAGACAGGGATGGTCTCGAACAGTCCATCGCCATAAAGAAAGCCGCGATCAAAAATCGACACCTTCGCGGCATCGTCGCTCCGCAGTGCGCCGTTGAGCCAGATCATCGCCGCCATCCCCAAGTGCCGCGTAGTTCAAGCAGCAGTAGTGAGTCCTTGCGCAGTCCGCCCAGATTGGACAGGCGCTGGCCGTTGAAATGTTGCCAGCGACCGAGCAGCGTCCATCGATCAGCCACACGGTATTCGAGATTCGCAAACCAAGCCCGTCCGCGGTCGTCGAAGGTCTGCAGCACACCGAGGTCGCCGCTCAGATCGCCTTCAAATGGCGCACGGTTCAGCCCGATGTAGAGCGCATCGCTGTCTGTGTCCGTCTGAAACCATATCGCGCGGTTGAGCGCAGACACCAATGCTGATTGCGGTGTCGGTGCTTGCGCGTGATCGGCATCGCGATGCACCCACTGCACAAGACCAAGCCAACCGCCGTCGAAATGTCGCTCAATACCCAATACGGCGTAACGGAAATCAGCCAATCCCACTGGCTGGGTGTGTTTGAATCGTGTGTCGGCAAATTCACCACGCAGCCCCCAGCGATCGTTGAGGGCGACGCTGAAATCCGCTCCGATCACAGCAAGCTGGGGTTGTCGAGCATCGAGGACTCCTATGTCGAGGAGTGCCGGACTGGTCGCCGCTCCTCGCAAAAAGCTGATCGAGCCGTCAAGGCGATTGCCGGCGAAATCCAGACGCAGCGCATTGGTTGCGGCATCAGCTTTCTCGTTACTAACCACGTGTCCACCGAACAATTCCGGTACTTCGGCAATGGCGCGCGGCAGTACGCTTGCGCGCAATTTAGGGACATGGGTGAAGCCAAGACTCCACTGTTCACTCAGCTGGAACTTCACTGCGAGCGCATCAATGCCGATCCGGTCCTCATCAATGCGACTCACCAATGCGGGAAGATCGCGCGGCGAGAGGTTGTCTGTCGGATTGAGCCGGTCGGCACGGCCCCAGGCGACAATCTGACGGCCGATGTTGATCTGGAATCGGCCCCGGGTGTATTCCACATACGCTTGGCGCAACGCGGCGTCGTCGTCGTAGCGCAGCCTGTCACTGCCGACGGTCGCTTCGAGCATGGCGCGCCATGAGTTCCCCTTCAATTCTGTGCGCACACGCCCTGCTGCTCCCCAGCGGCTGCCGGAGTCGTCAAGATCGCGTGTGCCGTTGGTGGCCAGCAAGCCGATGGATGCCGTACCTGACCAGAGCATGTCTGCGCCGGTCAGCGATGGCGTGCTGTTTCCCGGCACTTCATCGACTTCTGCAACGGCCGCCGATGTCACTCCGGCAACCGCCTCGCTGGATGAAGGAGTGTCTTTGGATGCCGGTAGACGAGACGGATTTTCAAAGATGCCAGTGGGCACGTCATGCGGCGCCGGTTCCTGCGCGGCTGCAAAGTGTGCGATACAGGTCAGACCGGCAACTATCGTATTTGTCCAGAACGTGCGCATCACTGTCCCAGTCGGGATTCGATGAACATTTCGCTGCGCAGGCTGCGACCTGTCGTAACGTTCTTCAGTATCAGCAGGGAACTGCGTCCGTTCTTGGCCGATGTCATTTCGCGACGGGTCGCCACGAATTTGCCGGGCTCTCCTGCGGCAGCGACATAGTCTGAAATGAGCTGGCGTTTGAATTCCTTGCCGTTACGGTCGAAATACCGGATCTGTACGGTGCTGAAGTTGTTCTGTCGGATGGAAGCGATCAGCTTGCTATAACCTAGCGAGGCTGCGGTCTTCTCGTCGCGCGGCAGGGACTGGACGACGTAGCAGCGAGTATCGCCGCAGGCTTCGTCTGGCAGCAGCGTATGCTTGAAGTTCTTGCTGCTCTGCGCCATAAGATCGGCGTATGCAAAGTCAGAACCCATGAAGCTGTCTTTCTTGTTCGAGGCCAGTATTCGCCTGGTTTTGGCCATGCTTGGAAAATAGATCCACAGGTCATCCTGGCTGGCCGCGTTCTCATGGACTAACACTGCTGTGCCTGCGACATCTGCAGGTATATTGAAACGGAACAGACGATGACTGTCGACAGCGTTGCTCTGGAGCTTGTTGTAAACCAAGCCGCTTCGGACTCGGGCACGTTCGCCTTGTCTGATTTCGAGCGTGCTATCCGCTTGCCAATCAGCCACTTTTTCTGCAGAAGCGCTTCTTTCAAATATCTGCTGGGCAGTGAGACCCGCAGCGAGGACGCCGCTCGAGATTGCCGCTGAAATCGTCGCAATGAAGAGTAGCCCGCCTGCCACAGTGTGGTGCAGTCTTGATGTCATGTTAAATTTTCCTAAATAAAACGGGTTCACAGATTTTCTCCAGCAGGTTCTGGGTTTTGCCTAATCGCGATATCTTTTGGCAGCAGCGATCGCAGCCAGCCGATGCGTTCCAGTCCCATCAACACCGCAGGCGTGAAGAAGAATTCGCAGATGGCACCCATGCCGATTGCGAGTGCGGTCATCCCGCCAAATTTCGCAAGGCTCTGTACCTCTGAAAGCATGTAGACGACAAAACCGAGCACAAGCACGCTGGACATCAACAACACAGCTAGG
>JAYUIZ010000340.1:0-2388 GCA_043765595.1 Lysobacter sp.
GCGTAGGCGGGGATCCAGCGCCTTTGCTTGGTCGAAAAGGCCTGAAGTCACTGGATTCCCGCCTGCGCGGGAATGACGAAAATCTGGATGCTGCGCTTATCTAAGTGCCATTCGGCTCAGGCTCTGAATGCCGAGCGTTATTTAGGTGCGTCGAGGCGGCGCATCGCTTTGACTTCGACGGGACGCGAGAGGCCGGCATAGGCCGCGTGGACCGCTTCGCTGCCGTAAACCTGTTCCAACCTGCGGATGATGAAATGCCCGCGCGCCATGTCCTGGTAATGCCGGATGAACATCGCGTTCACCGCCGCGCCGCTGGCCGCGCCGATCACCGGCACCAGCTGCGCGGCGAACTTCTGGGTGATGACCACGCCGAAGCGTGAAGCCACCGCTTCGATCATCTTGGCCAGCCAGACCCCGGCCTTGCCTGCCGATACCGTCGAAACGCCCTGCTGACCGGCGCTGGCGGCCGCGCTTTTCGTCAGGGCGGCCGCGGCCTGCTTCAGCACTTCGTTCAACATCGCGCGGGTGGCGTAGTAGCCGGTTTCCGAGGCGTCATCCCCGCGGCCTGGGCCGCCCAGCGCGAAGACCGCCACGCAGTCCTGCGCCACAGTCTGATCCTGTAGCGAGAACCCTTCGCTGCGGGCGATATCGGCGATGGAGCGCAGCATGATGGTGGTGGTGACCGGCAATTCGACCAGCAGCCCGGTGAAGCCGAAAAAGCCGCCCGCCGCGCCGCTGGCCGCCGACATGAGGGTGTGCGAGCGCGTCGACGCCGTGGCGTTGGGGGTGTCGCGCAGGCTGCCCAGGGCCACCCGCACCGATTTCGACAGGGCGCCCTGCACTGCTGAATGCACGCGGAGGCCTGCGCTGTCCGGGAGCCGGCCCAGTGCCGATTCAAGCGGTTTGCCGACGATGTTCGTCAGTTTGGCGACGATCGACGGGGATTCGAGCAGCGCGAAAGCGCGTTGAAGCGCGGCAAGGTCGTCGGGGTGCTGTTCGATTCGGTCCATTCGACCATGCTACCCCGCCAATCGTCCGCCTGTGTTTCATGCCGCGGACCGGCCCGTTATTAGCTCCAAAGCCCCCCCCCGGCTCTGTCAGGGGATTCCACTGGTTTGACCTTTGCGGCGGTCGGCTTCGAAAACCCCTCTCCCACCGGGAGAGGGGTTGGGGTGAGGGTACGGCGAAGTTGCGATGGCTCGGACATGCGTGGCTTCGCCGTACCCTCATCCGGCGCTACGCGCCACCTTCTCCCGACGGGAGAAGGGATCGAGCTCTGCTGCCTTCAAGCTTGTACATGGTGCTATCGGCCCTTTTGAGGGGCTTTCCTTTAAAGCCCTCGGCTTTGCCGGGGGATATTTACTTAGAGATAATACCCGGCTGGCCACGGCCGCCACCCATCGTCCCGGGAGTTCGCGATTTGAGTGCTTCACCAGCGGAGACCGCCCTGTTCTCCGTGCTTCCCCAGGGACTGTTCGGACCGCTGGCGTCGCCCAACCGCATGCATTACTGGCGGCTGCTGTGCCGGCTGTTCGGCGAATTCTTCGGCCCGGACGCGCCGATGCCGCCCAGCATCGGTTTCCAGCGCCGCGAAATCACCTCTGCCATCGAGCGCTATCTGCTGACCGACGACCCGTGGGAAGACGACGACGGCGAGGCCCCGGACACGCCGCTGGCGATCCGCGCCGGCACGGTCTACGAACGTTTCCGCCAGGCCGGCTGGCTGCGCCAGGAGCGCATCGGCGCCCGCGACATGGTGTCGATGACCCATCCGGTCTCGCGGATGCTGACCCTGCTGATCGACTTTGCCGAACGCGGCCCGACGTTCTTCGGCGCCAAGGTCCGTTCGATCGAGCTGCAGCTCAGCCAGATCATCGCCGGCAAAGCCATGGGCGACACCCTGGACGAGGCCGCCGACCAGTCGCGGCAGCTGTTGTCGAACGTCGCGTCGATCAGCGTGCAGGTCCGCGACCTCATGCCCGAGCTGAGCAAGGCCGAAAGCACCGCGCAGTTCGCCCGCAAGCTGTTCGAGCGCTATGTCGGCGAACTGTTCGTCGGCGACTATGCCGAACTTCACAACGCCGATCACCCGCTGGCGCGGCGCACCTCGATCCTTGCGATGGTGCGGGAGATCGAATTCGGCCCGCTGCGCGCGGATCTACTGGCCTGGTACGCCGAGCGCGCGCCCGGCGGCGACCTCGCGGTGGCCGAGCACCGGCTGCAGCGCAGTCTGCGCCGGCTCTACGAAATCGACCGGATCGACGAATATCTCGGCCGATTGGACGACGATATCCGCCAGGCCAACCGCCGCGCCCTCGCCTTCCTCGACTACCGCCTGCGGGCGCCAGACCAGCTCGACACCCTGCTCCGCCGCGCCTGCCGCGGCGT
>JAYUIZ010000341.1:0-6700 GCA_043765595.1 Lysobacter sp.
TCGCGCGACCGCCGCATCCTGCTATGGAATCTCGACACAGGCGCGATCACACGCTGCATCGAAGGCCATGAGCGCGATGTGCTGAGCATCTGCGCCGACGACCGGCATCTGTACACCTCCGGCGACGACAAGACCCTGCGCGTCTGGGACATCGACAGCGGCGCGGCGCTGCGGATGTGGGGACCGTTCGAGACCGAGACCGATACCTGCGCGATCGACACGCACCATGGTCGCGTAGTGCTGGGCTGCGACGACGGCTGCATCCGGGTGTTTTCGATCCTCGGCGGCGACATCCTCGCAACCATTCCCGCGCATCGCTCCGGGATCAAGAAAGTGGCGTGTTCGCCGCGCGACGGCGCAATCCTCAGCGCCGCCTACGATCAAGCGATCCACGTCTGGGACGGCAACGATTTCAGCCATCGGCTGAGTCTCGAAGCGCGCGCGCGGCAGTGGGAACGCTCCTTCAACTGGTCGCCGGACGGGCAGCACATCGCGGCCGGCACCTTCGACGGTACCGTGCTGGTCTGGCAGGCGCACGACGGACATTTCCTGACCGAACTCGGCGTCGGCGTCGGCAACAAAGACGATGCGATCGGCAACGATTGCTTCAACGACATCGCCAGCGCCGGCAACGGCGACATCGCGGTGGTCAACGACGCCGGCCATGTACGCCTGGGCCATCTGACCGACACCGCGGCGCGCTGGCTGACCCGGACCGCACCGCGCACCGGCCGGATGCTGATGAATGCAATCACCATGCTGGATAACGGGCAGCGCATCGTCGGCGGCGCGCACGACCAGCATCTGCATGTGTTCACGCGCACTGGCGATGAGCTGCACGCCGACACCGCCACCCATCTGGGCGAAGGTCCGATCAACTGCATCCGCGCCAGCGCGCAGCCGGACTGGGAAGACGCGCTGTTCGTCGCCTGTTATTCCGGCGCGGTGGTGCGCACCGATCGCGACGGTCGCGTGCAGCATCGCTTCGCGCACCACAAGAACGCAGTGAAGGCGCTGCGCCTGCATCCCACCCGTCCCATCGGTGTGAGCTGCAGCGCCGACGGCGTGCTGACCTCATGGCGATTCTCCGGCGAACTGCTGCACCGCTTCGCCGGCCACACCGCGATCATCGACGACATCGATCTGGACCCCAGCGGCGAGTTCCTCGCCAGCACCGGCCGCGATTTCCATCTGCTGATCTATCGGCTGGACGACGGCGTGCTGCTGCATGCCTTCGATTTGGGCCGGCGCTCGCCCAAGGCGGTGTGCTTCGTCGATCGCGACACGGTCGTCGTCAGCAACTACTGGGGCGAGCTGCTGCGCATCGACCTGAGCACTGGCGCGATCCTGCGCCGGCAGATCGCGGCCAACGGCATCAGCGCCATCGCCCGCGTGCCTTCCGCATCGTCCGAAAGCAGCGAACGCCTGCTGGCATCGTCCTACGACGGCAGCAACTATCTGGTGCGCGGCCGCGATCTGCAGGTGATCAACCGCCTGCAGGCTATGCAGCAGCGGCCGGAGACGGTGCGTGACTGAAGCGCCTCGGCGCTTCGTGATTTTGTCGGCGCGGCGCAGCGGCAGCAATCTGCTGTGTACGCTGATCGACAGCCATCCGGATGCGCTGTGCCACCATGAACTGTTCAATCCCGGCGGCGTTTTCACCGCGCTGGATCTGCGCGATACGCCGACGCCGCTGCACGACATCGCCGCGCGCGAACGCGATCCCGCCGCGTATCTGGCGCAGGTGTGGCGCTACGCGCGCGGCCACGCCTGCGTCGGTTTCAAGATGACTCCGGAGCAACATCCAGACATCCTGCGTAAGGTGCTGGACGACGCCGGCATCGCCAAGATCGTCCTGCGCCGGAACAATCCGCTGCGCGCGCTGGTGTCCGAACGCATTGCCGAAATCACCGGCCGCTGGGAAGCGTATGCCGACCAAGCAGGCGCGCAGGACGCCCATCCGGGCGCGCGCCCGCGCATCCACGTCGAACGCGATGAGCTGGATGCGCATGTGCGGCAGGTGGACGCGTTCTACAACGATCTGACCGGCACCCTGAAGCGCAGCGGCCAGCGCTGGCTCGAACTGCGCTACGAATCGCTGTTCAATGCCGGCGAGCAAGGGCGACTTTGCGACTTCCTCGGCCTGTCGCCGCGCCCGCTGCAGGCGCGCAGCGTGCGCCAGAACCCGGAACCGCTGGAACACCTGCTCGACAATGCCGACGCGCTGCGACGGTCACTGGCCTCCACGCCGCTGGCACGCGTGTTCGATTGATTGCTTCACGCCTGATGCCTTCACGACCGATCCATTGACGATTGATCCCACCGAGGCCGACGATGCGCGTGCTTTTCCATCCCGAATTCCCGACCATGGACGGCTACACCCTGGTCGCGATGTTGCATGAACTCGATTATCAGGGCGTCAGCGACATCGATGCAGATTTCGATCTGGCGGTCGCATGGGCAGACCGCACATGGATGGATCCCGATCCGGCACTGGAGACACTCGCTGAACGCATGCCGGTCTGGAACATCGACTGTCGCGACATCAGCAAGCGCCGCGTCGATGAAGTCATGCGCACAGTGTTCGGCTACGGCGCGGAAGTCGATCCGCTGACCTGGCATGGCACGTGCGCGGTGAAGACGGACGAGAATGCGCGCGGCCGCGGCGGCGTGGTCGTCACGCCGATCATCAACCCCGACCCGCGGATGGTCTACCAGCGCCTGATCGAATGCCGCGAGCACGGCCGCACCGTGAACTATCGCGTGCCGGTGATCGCCGGCACCCTGCCGCTGTGCTACGTGCTGGCGCGCGCGCCGATCGTCGAGCACCTGAAGACCGATGCCACCGCCTGCCGTCTGGTGGAGACCGACGACCTGTTCAGCCCCGCCGAACAGCAGCAGATCCTCGCCTTCTGCAACGGGATGCATCTGGATTTCGGCGAACTGGACGTACTGCGCGACGACAACGACGGCCGCATCTACATCATCGACGCGAACAAGACACCGGCCGGCATGGGCATCGCCTATCGCCACCGCTGGACGCCGGCCCAGCGACGCACCGCGCTGCAGCGCCTGTCGGCTGCGTTCGCGCAGGCGGTCGCCGAAGGCCGGCCGCGGCGCCTGGCGTAAGCCAATCTCATCGCCTGGCCCTGTGGGAGCGACGCAAGTCGCGACAGACTGCAGAAGACCTTGCCTTGGACCATCGCGACTTGCGTCGCTTCCACAGCGCTATCGCTGCCACAACGCTGTCGCTGACCGCATGCGTCAGCTTCGCTATAGTCGCAGCCATGCGAACCCCACTTCTCTCCGCCATCATCGGTCTGCTCGCCGCCGGTCTGTCCACCGCCTGCCACGCCCAGAACGACACCGCTACCCTCGCCCAGGCCCGCGCCGCACTGGATGCCGCCGAGCGCGACACCCAGCCCGACAATCCTCTGCCCGCCGGCCACACGCTGGCCGGCTGGGTCGAATACGCCAGCCTGCGCAAGCGCATCGACACCCTACCGCCGGCCAGCGGCCAGGCGTTCCTGAATCGTTATCGCGGCCAGGCCGCGGCCGAAACCTTCCGCGATCAGTGGCTGGCGGCGCTGGCCAAGCGCGAAGACTGGCCGGCGTTCCGCGCTGCGTGGTCGGATTCGGTAAAGAGCACCGCGCTGCGCTGCGCCGAGCTGAACGCCCGTCAGGCACTGGGCGCCACCGACGGCGACTGGACCAACGACGGCCAATCGCTGTGGCGCGGCACCGGCAAAGCGCTGCCGGGCGAGTGCGACGCGCCGATGGCTGTTCTCGCTGCCAAAGGCGGGCTGGCCCCCGCGCTGCGCTGGGAGCGGATCGAGAAAGCCGCCGCCGAATGGCAGCCCGGGGTGATGCGCTCCGCCGCGCGCGGCCTACCGGCCGAAGAGTTCGCATTGGCAAACGATTACGCCGCCTTCGTCGAATCGCCGCACGACCGCGCCCTGAATTGGCCGAAGACCCCGCGCAGCCGGCTGATCGCCTCGCACGGCCTTGCCCGCCAGGCCAAGGCGCTGCCGATGGCCGCCGAAACCCGGATGCCGAAGTTCGCCGAGGCGCTGGGCATGAACGATATCGAGCGAGGCCGCGCGCTGTATCAGGCCGCGCTATGGACCGTGGCCTCATACGAGCCCGAGTCCGCGCGCCGCCTGAACGCAGTGCCCGACGCTGCCTACGACGAAAAACTGCACGAATGGCGGGTGCGCGAAGCGCTGGCGCGCTCCGACTGGAAGGCCGCGCTCGCCGGCATCCGCAAGATGGGCGACAAGCAACGCCGCGATTCGCGCTGGCGCTATTTTGAAGCGCGGCTGCTGGAAATGAGCGGCGACAAGGCCAATGCGGCGATCCTCTACCGCGACGCCGCGAACAAGGCCGAGTTCCACGGCTTTATGGCCGCCGACCGCATCGGCTCGCCGTACGCGCTGTGCCCGTGGACGCTGAAGACCGATGCCGCCGCGAAGACCTCGGTCGCGCGCGATCCAGCGATGGCGCGCGCGATGCTGCTGTACCGGATCGAACGCGGTGCCTGGGCCGAACGCGAATGGAACGACGCGCTGTCGCGCTTCACGCCGGAACAGCGCCGCATCGCGGTGGATATCGCCCAGGACAACGGCTGGTTCGACCGCGGCGTGTTCGGCCTGATCAACGTCGGCGGCAAATCCTATCCGGAGGAATCGCGGCTGTACGAACTGCGCTTCCCGCTGCATCACGACGCCATCATCCGTCGCGAAGCCGCGAAGCACCGCATCGATCCAACCTGGGTCGCGGCCGAAATCCGCGCCGAAAGCGTGTTCAATCCGAACGCGCGCTCGCACGCCGACGCCCGCGGCCTGATGCAGGTGCTGCCCAGCACGGGCGCGGGCATCGCCAAGCGCCTGGGACTGCCGTGGCGCGGCGGCGACAGCCTGTACGAGCCCGAGTTCAATATCCAGCTCGGCACAGCTTACCTGCGCGAACTCGAAGACAAATACGGCATGACCTACACCGCCATCGCCGCCTACAACGCCGGCCCGGCGCCGGTGGCGCGCTGGCAGTCGCAGCGTCCGGGCATGGACGCGGATTTCTGGATCGAAACCATCAGCTATAAAGAAACCCGCGATTACGTCGCGCGCATCCTCGCCTTCAGCGTGATCTACGACTGGCGGCTCAACCGCAGCGCGATGCCGATCACCGACCGCCTTGCGGGGCGCATCGTCGATACCCGCAAAACCTTCGCCTGCCCGACGCCGGAGCTGCCGGCGCCGCCGACGTCCACGAATCCGCCCACGCGCGGGAGTCAGCGATGAGCCGCACGACGAGCCGCACGACGAATCATACGACCGTCCGCACCATCGCCATCCTCGGCGGCAGCGGTTTCGTCGGCCGCGCGCTGGTCGCGCGGCTGCTTGCGCAGGGCGACCGCGTGCGCGTGCTTTCGCGCAGCGCCGACACCCGCGCGCGCATCCCCACGGGCGCGGACATGCTGATTGGCTATGTGTTCGATCCAGCATTCCTCCGCGGCGCCTTCGACGGTACCGATGCGGTGATCAATCTCGTCGGCATTCTCAACGAACAGGGCGACGACGGCAGCGGCTTCCGCAAGGTTTATGTCGAACTCGCCGAGACGATGCTCGCGGCGATGAAGAGCGCCGGCGTGCGTCGACTGCTGCAGATGAGCGCGCTGCATGCGGGCGACGGCGAGAGCCATTATCTGAAGGCGCGCGGCGAAGCCGAAGCGCGCGTGCGCGGCTCGAATCTCGACTGGACGCTGCTGCGTCCGTCGGTGATCGCCGGCCCCGGCGACGGCCTGTTCTGCCGCTTCGCGCAGTTGCTGCGATTTTCGCCGGGCCTGCCGCTGGGCGGCGCCGATGCACGCTTCCAGCCAGTGTGGATCGGCGATGTCGTCGACGCCTTCGTCCGCGCGCTCGACGACGACGGGACCATCTGCGGCAGTTACGATCTGGTCGGGCCCGAAGTGATGACGCTCGGCCACATCGTGAAACTCACCGCAAAAACCAAGAGCTGGACGCGGTTCGTACTGCCACTGCCGGCCGCGCTGGGCCGGGTGCAGGCCGAAGTCGGCGAACATCTGCCGGGCAAGCCGATCAGCCGCGACAACTGGCGGTCGCTGCAGCGCGATTCGACCAGCGACGACAACGGTTTGCCGAAGCTCGGCATTGCACCGACCGATGTGCGCGGAAAACTGCCGGAGATTCTCGGCGTGGCCGAGTGATCTCTGCATAATCCCCCACACGCCAATGCATCCGCATTCCACACATCCGCACCGAGGACACTGACATGGGACTGCTCGACGGCCTGCTGGGCCACGCCGGCGAAAAGCCGCTGGAGAAGATCGAAGAAGAATTCGCGCCGCTGCTCGCGCCGGGCGAAACCCTGCAGCGCGCGTTCGCGCTGATCCGCGACCTGATCGTGTTCACCGATCGTCGCGTGATTCTGGTCAACAAACAGGGCGTGACCGCGAAGAAGACCGAATACCGCAGCATCCCGTATCGCGCGATCACCATGTTCTCGTTGGAAACCGCCGGTCATTTCGATCTGGAAGCCGAACTGCGGATCTGGCTGTCGGGGCAGGCCGCACCCATCGAACTGCACCTCGGCCGCAACTCCGGGGCGCAGCAGATCATCGCCCTTCTCGCGCAACATGCACCGAAATGACACAGCGCGTGTAGAGCGGAGCAAAGCTCCGCTG
>JAYUIZ010000342.1:0-2380 GCA_043765595.1 Lysobacter sp.
AGAGATAGCCGGCGTCCGCCGACAGGTCCGCGCGCCCTTCCATCGTGTCGGACGCAACCTGCGCGCGCGCCGGGACCGCAAGCGCGATCGACATGCACCATGCGAACAACAGGATCGCGAGTCGCATCATCCGCGACCCTGTGGACAACGGAATGACGCATCTGCGGCGACGTTCTGCCCGCTTTGGGGGCCGTATAATCGCCGCGCAAACTCAGGAGGAGCAGCATGGGGCAGGGGATGGAAGGGAGCGGGATGCGGGAGCGGGTGGCGGTGGTGGAAGACGATCCGGACCTGCTGGAGGAACTCGCGGCTGGACTGGAAGAGCAGGGGTTCCGCGTCATCGCTTGCCAGCGCCGAAGCGTTCTGGCGTGCCAGCGCGCAGATGGAATTCGATCTTGTGGTGCTGGATGCCGGGCTTCCGGGCGAAGACGGTTATTCCGTCCTGCGGCGGCTGAGCGATCGCATGGACATCGGCAAGGTGATGTTGACCGCACGCGCGTTGCCGGCCGAGCAAGCGCTCGGCCTGAGCAGCGGCGCCGACGCGTATCTGACCAAGCCTACGGACCTGATCGTGCTTGCGGCGACTTTGCGCAGCGTGCTGCGACGCATGCGCAACGCAGCGCCGATGCAGGCATGGCGACTTGTCGACGGTGGATGGTCGCTGCGGGCGCCCGATGGACAGTTGTTTGAACTCACGGGCAGCGAGAAGACCATGATGGAAAGCCTCATGGAGCGGCCGGGCGAGGCGATTGCACGCGATGCGCTGATCGCACGCCTGTCGGATGGCACGTCGGATTTCGATCCCCATCGTCTGGACGTGCTCGTACACCGGTTGCGGAAAAAATTGTCGAACAGGCAACTGCGCCTCCCCGTGCGCGCAATCTACCGCGGGGCTTCGTGTTTTCCACCGAAGATGAAATCGCATCCGCTGTGGCGTGAGGATGTGAAAGTTTTCTTGAAGATCGGTCATTGAGATGAATTTGATCGGCCACTAGAGTGCCGCAACTCGATGCTGCTGATCGCATCGCGTTGTGCTTCGCGAACTGGATGACATCGCATATCGATGTGCGGGATTCGGCCGGATGCCGGGTCCGCGCATGTGTTGCAGCGTGTTTGCGTTCGCGCCAAAGGAATGCGTAACGACGGGCCTGCGGTCGGCAGGCGGATTGGGGATTTGAATCATGAAGTGGACGATGTGGTCGCGCCTTGCCGGCGCGAAACGTGTGGCTTGCAACGATGCCGGTCGCAACCTGGAAGGCGAATCCTCGCCGCACTCCGCGCGAAGGTCGGGTCGTGCGATACGCGCCGCCTGCGCGATGCTGGCGTTGATGCTCGCCGGCTGGGCGCCCGCCGCGCTCGCGGTCGATCTGCAGATCACCGATCTCTCCGACGGTGCGTCGGATCCAACGCCCGCGGGCGGCATCGTCACCTACGACTACACGATCCAGAACGGCGCGGCCGATACTGCGACGAACGTCGTCGCGCTGTTCGACATTCCCGCCGGTGCGACCGCGGTGAATCTGCCCGCCTTCTGCGCGGCGGATCCCGGCACGCCGACGCGCATCCAGTGCAACGTCGGCACGCTCGTCGGCACGCTAGGCGGCGGCGCACCGATGAGCTTCCAGTTACAGGTCTCGACGGTCGGCCTGAGCCCGGGCGTGATCACGGTGCGCAGCGCCATCGGCCGCGCGCCGGTGCCGCCGGCGTCCACGCCGCTCGCGGGTCTGGCTGCGGCCAATCCGTTCTTTGCCGGCGACACCAATGCCGCGAACAACAGCGCGGCGCAGCTCACCACATTGACCAACGCGGGTAATTTGTCGCTCACCAAGACCGCGACCCCGGATCCCGTGGTAGCGGGCGCCGAGATCACCTACACGATCCAGGTCCGCAACAACGGGCCATCCGTTTCGACCAATTTCAACGTCGTCGACACCCTGCCGTCGGGCGCGACGTTCGTATCCGGAAGCACCGCGGGCGCCGGCTGGACGTTCTCCGGCGTCAACGGCACGTTCGCGTGCACGCTGGCGGTCAACGCCACGGCCACCTACACCTTCCGCGCGCGCGTGACCGCCACCGGCGGCACGCTGGTCAACAGCGCGACCGTCAACGCGGTCGGCACCCCTGATCCGATTCCGGGCGACAACACCGACGACGTCGGCACGGCCGTGGTCCCGGGCGCAGACTTGGACATCGCCAAGACGGCGGCGCCCGCCCCGGCGATTTCCGGCCAGCCGATCACTTTCACCCTCACCACGCGCAACAACGGTCCGAACGCAGCGGCCAACGTCAGTTTCTCGGACACGATGCCGGCCGGCTTCCTGATCACCGGGCAAACCGTACCGGCCGGCTGGACCTGCGTGGTCACCTCCGGCGACACCGT
>JAYUIZ010000343.1:0-6666 GCA_043765595.1 Lysobacter sp.
CGCAACTGTTGCACCCGCCGCAGCCATCCGCCGCTGCCTTAGGCACTGGCGCGATGCGCTTGCCGAAAGCGCGCAGCCACGCCGGCCGGTGTCCGCGCACCAGCGGCAGCGCGAGCGCTACACGCAGCCTGCGCGCTGCATTCGGCGCCTGTTTGCGGAACACAACCCACGCGCTGACCGCCACCGCCAGCGCGATCAGGATGTACTGCAGGGTCAGCGAAAGCTGCGGCGACATGTTCACCCCGCGCCCAGCGCCACGGCAACCTGATAGGTCACCAGCGATGCGATGTAGGCCAGTCCGAACAGATAGAAGGCGGCGAAGCCCATCTGCTTCCACGAATTGGTTTCGCGCTTGATGGTGGCCAGCGTGGAAATGCACATCGGCGCGTAGATGAACCAGACCAGCAGCGACAGCGCGGTGGCCAGCGACCAGCCGTCGCTGATCACTGGCGTCAGCGCCTGGATGGCCGCGTCGTCGTCGGCCGCCGACAGCGCATAGATCGTCGCCAGCGAGGACACCGCCACCTCGCGCGCGGCCAGGCCGGGAATCAGCGCGATGCAGATCTGCCAGTTGAAACCCAGCGGCGCGAACACCGCGGTCATGGCGTGGCCGATGCGGCCGGCGAAGCTGTAGTCGATGGCCGGGCCGACGGCATCGGGAGGCGCCCCCGGAAACGACAGCAGGAACCACAGCAGAATGGTCAGCGCAAGGATGATGCCGCCGACCCGCTTGAGGAAGATCATCCCGCGTTCCCACAGGCCGATCAGTACGTCGCGCGGATGCGGGATGCGATAGGACGGCAGTTCCAGCATCAGCGCGTGCTCGCTCTTGTCGCGACGCCACTTCTTCATCACCCACGCCACCACCAGCGCACTGACAATGGCGGCGGCGTACAGGCCGAACAGCACCAGGCCCTGCTGGTTGAAGATGCCGATCTTGCCGTCCGGCACGAACGCGCCGATCAGCAGCGTGTAGACCGGCAGCCTCGCCGAGCAGGTCATCAGCGGCGCGACCATGATCGTCGCCAGGCGGTCGCGCGGATCCTGGATGCTGCGGGTCGCCATGATCCCGGGAATGGCGCAGGCGAAGCTGGACAGCAGGGGGATGAACGAGCGGCCCGACAGGCCCGCGGCGGCCATCATGCGATCCAGCAGGAACGCCGCGCGCGGCAGGTAGCCGCTTTCCTCCAGCACCAGGATGAAGGCGAACAGGATGAGAATCTGCGGCAGGAAAATCACCACCCCACCGAGGCCGGCGATGATGCCGTCCACCATCAGGCTTTTCAGCGGCCCCTCGGGCATCCGCGCGCCCAGCGCCTCGCCCAGCCAGCCGGTGCCGGCTTCGATGCCGTCCATCAGCGGCCCGGCCCACGCGTACACCGCCTGGAAGATCAGGAACATCACCACCGCCAGCGTCAACAGCCCGACCACCGGATGCAGCAGCCAGCGGTCCAAGGCATCGTCCACGTGCGCGGTGCGGGTGGGCATAGTCACGGCCAATGCCAGCAGGCGCCGGGTTTCGGCGTGCAGTTCGACGTGCCTGTCCGAATGCGGATCGTCCGCGTCGCGCGGCACCGGCGGATGCAGGTGGTCGGCCATCGCGTCCAGTTGGGCGAGGAGCGCTTCACCGCCTCCGCGGCGCACGGCCACGGTTTCGACCACCGGCACGCCGAGTTCGCGCTGCAGCGCCTGCAGATCGATGCCGATGCCGCGGCGTCTGGCGGCATCCATCATGTTCAGTGCCACCACCATCGGCTTACCCAGCGCGCGCACTTCCAGCGCGAACCGCAGGTGCAGGCGCAGGTTGGTGGCGTCGACCACGCAGACCAGCAGATCCGGCGCAGGTTCGCCCGGGTAGAAACCGCGGCAGACGTCGCGGGTCACCGCTTCGTCCAAGCTGGCCGCCTGCAGGCTGTAGGCGCCGGGCAGATCCAGCAGCGCGAACTGGCGGCCGCCGGGGGTGTGCAGCCGGCCTTCCTTGCGCTCGACGGTCACGCCGGCATAGTTCGCCACTTTCTGGCGGCTGCCGGTCAGCAGATTGAACAGCGCGGTCTTGCCGCAGTTGGGGTTGCCCACCAGCGCCAGCCGCAGGATCTGCGATGCGCTGTTCACGATGCCGGCGCCTCGCGCAACTGCACCCGCGCGGCCTCGCTGCGGCGCAGGGCGAAGCGGGTGAAGCCGATCTGCACCAGCAGCGGTTCGGCGCCGAACGGGCCGGTAGCGACCACCTCAACCCGCTCGCCAGCGACGAATCCCAGCTCGCGCAGCCGCCGGGCGATGGCATCGTTCGGGGCCAAGTCCAGGACGGCTTCAACCTGTGCTTCGACGCGACGGGAGAGTTCGGTCAGCTTCACGGACCATCTCAAATGGGAATTGTTCTCATTCTATACCACGCGCCGCGAGTCGCGTTCCGATCCGGATCAAATTTGGCCGTGGTGCATGCGGCCGTGGTGCATGCGGTTGTGGGGCGTGCGGTTGTGGGGGGTGCGGTCGGATCGGATCCGGCGGATGCCGACCGAGAGGGTGCCGGCGACAGCGCGGATCGTCCGGCCGAGCGGATATCATGCCGGCCATCGCATTGCGGACCCGGCAGTGCGCATCCGACAGGATCAGAGGTATGACCGACTCGCTGCAGCACCATCGCAATGGCGCCATCGTCCGGCTGCGGCTGCATCGGCCGGAGCTGCACAACGCCTTCGACGCCGACCTGATCGGCACCCTGACCGCCGCACTGGTCGCCATCGGCGAGGACCGCACGGTGCGGGTGGTGGTGCTGGAAGGCGCGGGGGCGAGTTTCTCCGCCGGCGCGGACCTGAACTGGATGCGCGGCATGACCACCGCCACCGAAGACGAGAACCGCACTGACGCCCGGGCCCTCGCCCGGCTGATGCGCACGTTGGATGAACTGCCCCACCCCACCATTGCCCGGGTGCAGGGCGCGGCGTTCGGCGGCGGGGTTGGCCTGATCGCCTGCTGCGACATCGCCATCGGCGTACACGAAGCCAAATTCGGCCTGACCGAAAGCAAGTTGGGGCTGCTGCCCGCGGTGATCTCGCCCTACGTCATCGCCGCGATCGGCTCGCGTCAGTCGCGGCGCTGGTTTGCCAGCGCAGAACTGTTCGACGCCGCCGAAGCCCATCGTATCGGCCTGCTGCATGCGCTGGTGCCGGCCGAGGAACTCGATGCCGCAGTGAACCGGCAGATCGACCTGCTGCTGAAAGCCGGGCCCTCGGCCACCAGCGTCGCCAAGCAGCTGGTCCGCCGCGTCGTCGGCGAGACCGATCGCGACCGCCTGGACCGCGACAATGCCGACCTGATCGCCCGCCTGCGGGTATCGGCCGAAGGCCAGGAAGGCCTGGCCGCCTTTCTCGACAAGCGCAAACCCGACTGGGCGCCCTGATCCGACACGCAGCCGCAGCACCTCGCCACAACGATGAAGGACAGCGCACATGCTCAACCACCCGGGATTCAACGTCGGCGACCACGCCACCAGCCTCGGGCTCCATCGCCCGGCATCCGAGGCATCGCCGTGAGCTTGATCGGAGTGACCTCGCCGGTGTTGAATCTGGCTGACATCGAACTGATCGACCTCGCCGAACGCGCGCGCCAGCGCGGCAGCGAAATGCCCACCGCACGCTTCGGCGGACGTATCGGCGCGATCGGTCCGAAGATCGGCGCGCGGAAACTCGGCTATAACCTCACCTCGGTCGATCCGGGCAAAGCGGCATTTCCGAAGCATTCGCACCGCGTCAACAAGGAAATGTTCTTCATCCTCGAAGGCCACGGCGAGCTGCGCCTGGGCGACACCGTGCATGCGGTGCGCGGCGGCGACGTGATCGCCTGCCCGGCCGGCGGTGCTGACACCGCGCATCAGCTGTTCAACACCGGCGAGGTCGAGCTGAAGTTGCTCGCGGTAAGCACGATGGAATATCCCGAGGTCTGCGAATATCCGGACTCCGGCAAATACATGGTCCGCACCGGCATCGCGCCGGACGATTTCCACGCGATCGGCCGCAGCGCCGACAGCCTCGATTACTGGGATGGCGAAGTTTGAGCATCGGCGCAGTCAGGCACGAGCTGCATAAAGCCCTCCCCTTCAAGGGGAGGGTTGGGAGGGGATGGGTTGAAAAGCAGAGTATGAAAGGCCAAACGAACCAGAATATTCTCAAACGATCGCTGCAACGGACGCTGCGCAACGGGATGACAGATGCCGAAAGAAAGCTCTGGTCCGTCCTGCGTGGACAGCAAGTGCCAGGCTGCAAGTTCAGACGCCAACACCCGTACGGCGATTACATTCTTGACTTCGTTTGCCTCGACTACCGTCTGGTCGTCGAAGTCGATGGAGGACAACATCTTGATTCCGGCCGTGATCTAACGCGTGATGCATTCATGATGCGGGCCGGCTTCACTGTCCTCAGATTCTGGAACCACGATGTCCTTTCGGATACGGTTTCAGTCGCGGATGCCATCTACCGCACCATCGCGGGTCTACAAGCAACCCATCCCCTCCCCAGCCCTCCCCTTGAAGGGGAGGGAGCCAAGCAACTCCCTCTCTACTCCGACCCTCACCATGATGGAGAGGGAGAAAAGGCGCCTTGATGTTCTCCAAAATCCTCATCGCCAACCGCGGCGAAATCGCATGCCGGGTGATCCGCACCTGCCGGCGGCTGGGCATCCGCACCGTCGCTGTGTATTCCGACGCCGACGCCGACGCACAGCACGTGCGCCTGGCCGACGAAGCGCAGCACATCGGCGGCGCGCGCCCGCAGGAAAGTTATCTGCGCGGCGACGTGATTCTGGAAGTCGCCAAAGCCGCCGGCGCGCAGGCCATCCATCCGGGTTACGGCTTCCTCAGCGAGAACGCGGACTTCGCCGACGCGGTGGAAGCGGCCGGCATCGTTTTCATCGGCCCCAAAGCGGCGTCGATGCGCAAGATGGGCAGCAAGGCCGGCGCCAAGGAACTGATGCAGGCCGCGGGCGTGCCGGTGGTGCCGGGCTACACCGGCGAGGATCAGTCGCCGGCGCTGCTGCATCGCGAAGCCGACGCAATCGGTTACCCACTGATGATCAAAGCCGCGCACGGCGGCGGCGGCAAGGGCATGCGCATCGTCCGCGATACCGATGAATTCCTGGCGAATCTGCAAAGCTGCCAGCGCGAGGCACGCAACGCATTCGGCCGCGACCGCGTGCTGCTGGAACGCTACCTCGAAAAACCGCGGCACATCGAGATCCAGATCTTCGGCGATGCGTACGGCGATGTGATCCATCTCAACGAACGCGAGTGCTCGGCGCAGCGCCGCTACCAGAAAGTGCTGGAGGAATCGCCTTCGACTTTCCTCACGCCTGAATTGCGCGAAGCGATGGGCGCGGCGGCGGTGCAGGTGGGGCATGCGATCAATTATCAGAATGCCGGCACCGTTGAGTTCATCGTCGGCCAGGACGTGAAGTTCTACTTCATGGAAATCAACACCCGCCTGCAGGTGGAGCATCCGGTCACCGAATATGTCACCGGCCTGGATCTGGTCGAATGGCAGCTGCGCGTCGCCGCCGGCGAACGCCTGCCCAAAGCGCAGCACGAGATCGCGCAGCGCGGCCACGCCATCGAAGTGCGGCTGTATGCGGAGGATCCGGAAGCCGGCTTCCTGCCGGGCTCGGGCAAGCTCACGCGCCTGCGCCTGCCCGCGGCCGACGCGCATACGCGCATCGATGCCGGGGTGATCGAAGGCGATACCGTCACGATCTTCTACGACCCGATGATCGCCAAACTCATCGTCTGGGACCAAGACCGCCCCCGCGCCCTCGCCCGCCTGCGCGACGCGCTGGCGCAGTGCGTGATCGACGGTCCGAAATCGAACATCGCGTTCCTTGAACGACTGATCCGCCACCCGACCGTGGTCGGCGCGACCATCGACACCGGCACGCTGGACCGCGATCTCGACGGTTTCATGCCCAAGCCCGCCGAACCGGCCCGCATGCGCGACATGCGCATGGCGGCGGCGGTGGCGACGCTGCTGCTGGAAGAAGCGCAGACCCGCACCGCCGCCAGCGCCAGCAGCGATCCCACGTCGCCGTGGGCCGTGGCCGACGGCTGGCGTCTGGGCCATGGCGGGCAGCGGCGTCTGGCGCTGGACGACGGCAGTGAGCGCCACGTGCTCACCGCGCATGGCTACGGCGGCGACTACCGGATCGAGGACGACGCGGGCATCGTCGTCGTGCAGGGCGCACGGCTGCAGGCCGACACGCTGTTCGCGCGCTTCGACGGTGAAGGCCGGCACCTGCGTCTGGACGCGGACGACGCTTCCGGCGCATCCTCGCGCGTGGACATGCACGACGGCGAACGCCGTTGGCGCTTTGTGCGGGTACCGGCCTACCAGCCGGCGAGCGAGCAGACCGGCAGCGCCGGCGATCGCGCACTGGCGCCGATGCCCGGACGGATCGTGCTGATCAAGACGCAGGTGGGGGACCATGTCGAACAAGGTCAGGAGCTGCTAGTGATGGAAGCGATGAAAATGGAGCTGACGCTGAAGGCGCCCTGCGCCGGCACCGTCGCCGAAGTCCGCGTCGCTGCGGGCGATTTCGTCGAGGCCGACGCCGCGCTGGTGTTGCTGACGCCCGTTCCGGCCGCGGCACACAGCTCATGATGAGCACGCGGGTCATGAGCATGCT
>JAYUIZ010000344.1:0-6661 GCA_043765595.1 Lysobacter sp.
CCAATATCCGCCGCCACCCGCTCGCGGGCCTCGGGGTCCGCGCTGCCCAGCATCGGGGCGATGTCGACCACGGGCAGGGTCGCGGCGGACACGACGATCCGCCTCAACGCTCGAATTTGGTGGACAGGACGATCGACGAGGTGGTGCGTTCCACGCCGTCGATCACGCCGATCCGGTCGGTCAGCAAGTCCCACTCGCCCACGCCCGGCACGGCGCCGATCGCGATCAGGTCATAGGCGCCGCTGACCGAATGCAGCGAGCGCAGCTCCGGCATCGCCCGCAGCGCCGCCACCACCGAGATCATCTGCTTGGGCTGCACCGCGATCATGATGTGCGCGCGCACCAGGCCGCGCTCGTATTCGTCGTTGACGCGCACCGTATAGCCGCTGATCACGCCTTCCCGCTCCAGCCGCTCGATGCGGCTCTGCACCGTGGTCCGCGACAGGCCCAGCCGGCGGGCGATCTCGGCCGTGGGTGCGCGGGCGTTCTCACGGAGCAGCGAGAGCAACTGCTGATCGGTGTCGGTGAGCTTCATTTGCGCCGCCAGTTTCGTCGAATCGACGAAATATCCATGAAATCTGCACAGATCACAACTGTCAATCGACAGGCAGATGGCGATAATGGACAGCTCGCCGTTTCTGCCGGAGGCCTTCCCATGGTTTTGCTCGACACCCTCGCCCCGCTTCGCGCCCATGCCGGCACCCGCCGCACCCACGGGCTGGACGACGCCACCATTCTCACCTTCGCCGCCACCCACTCCGACCTGGTTGAAGCCATCGAAGCCGCAGGCGCCGAATACGCCGCGATCCGCGAAGAATTCGCCGAGCTGCTGGACCTCGACGAAGCCGCCCAGGCGGACGCCGTGCAGGCCGGTTTCGTCAATTTCTATTCTCAGGACACCGTCAATCCGTACATCGCGCTGGCCGCGCGCGGGCCGTGGGTCGTGACCCTCAAGGGCGCGGTGCTGCACGACTCCGGCGGCTACGGCATGCTCGGATTCGGTCACGCCCCGCAGAAGATCCTGGATGCAATGGCCAAGCCGCAGGCGATGGCCAACATCATGACCCCCAACCTGTCGCAGCTGCGCTTCGAGCGCGCGATCCGCAGGGAGATCGGCCAGACCATCGGCGGGTGCCCCTACCACAGGTTCCTGTGCCTGAATTCCGGCTCGGAATCCGTCTCGTTGGCCGGCCGCATCGCCGACGTCAACACCAAGCTGATGACCGATCCGGGCGCGCCGCACGCCGGCCGGCGGGTCAAGCGCATCTCGGTCAAGGGCAGCTTCCACGGCCGCACCGAACTGCCGGCGCTGTATTCCGATTCCTCGCGCAAGAACTACGCCGCGCACCTCGGCAGCTACCAGCACCATGTCGGCCAAGCCATCACCATCGACCCGTACAGCATCGAGCAGTTGGAGCAGGCGTTTGCCGACGCCGAGCGCGAAGGCTGGCATATCGAAGCGATGTTCCTGGAGCCGGTGATGGGCGAAGGCGACCCAGGCCGCGCCGTGCCGCGCGCGTTCTACGACGCCGCCCGCCGCCTCACCCGCGAACACGGCACCCTGCTGCTGGTGGACTCGATCCAGGCCGGGCTGCGCGCGCATGCCGTGCTGTCGATCGTGGACTATCCGGGCTTCGAAGGCATCGAACCGCCGGACATGGAAACCTATTCGAAGGCGCTCAACGCCGCGCAGTACCCGCTGTCGGTGCTGGCCGTGAACGAACGCGCCGCCGGCCTGTACCGCAAGGGCATCTACGGCAACACCATGACCACCAACCCGCGCGCGCTGGATGTCGCCTGCGCCGTGCTGGGCCTGCTCACGCCTGCGCTGCGCGAGAACATCCGCGAGCGCGGCAAGGAAGCGCTGGCCAAGCTCGAAGCGCTGAAAGCCGAACTGCCGGGCCTGATCACCAAGGTTCAGGGCACCGGCCTGCTGTTCTCCTGCGAACTGTCGCCAGAGTTCAAGGGCTACGGCACCAACTCCACCGAGGAATGGATGCGCGAACACGGCATCGGCGTGATCCACGGCGGCGAGAACTCGCTGCGCTTCACCCCGCATTTCGCCATCGCCAGCGACGAACTGGACCTGCTGGTCTCGGTGATCAAACGCGCGCTGCTGGAAGGCCCGCGCCAGCGCCTGGCCGCTGCGGCCTGAGCCCTCGGCGCGCGATGATGCGAACGAAGAAAGTCGGCGCTGTCCGGCTTTCTTTTTGTGCGCGATGCGCGACTGTCGCTACATGACCGATCTGTACATCCTCCCCGGGCTGGACGGCACCACGCGGATGCTGGATATGTTCGTCGCAGCCGCGCGTACAACCGACTTCAGCACAGTCCATGCCATCGGTTATCCGCCAGACCGGCCGCTCGGCTATGCACAGCTTGAAGCCTTCGCCCGCGCCGAGCTGCCGCGGCAGGCGCCGTTCGTGTTGCTGGGTGAGTCGTTCTCCGGTCCGATCGCCATCGCCATCGCGGCCGATCCGCCGGCGAACCTTATCGGACTGGTGCTGTCGACCACGTTCGCCCGCGCGCCGGTGCCGCTGTTGGCGCCGTTCGCATCGCTGACCCGGTTCGCGCCTACGCGCGCCTTGCCGACCGCGGCGCTGTCCGCAGTGCTGTTGGGACGCTGGAGCACACCGGAACTGCGGCGCACGCTGCGCGCCGCGCTTGATGACGTTGCACCTGCGGTGCAGCGCATCCGCGCCGCTGCTGCGATGCGTGTCGACATGTCGGAGCATCTCGCACGCATCGCGGTGCCGACATTGACGCTGAAGGCGAATCACGACCGCCTGTTGCGCGCAGGTGCAGGCCATCAACTCCTCGCCGGCATCGCGAATGTACGTCAGGTCGCGCTGGACGGCCCACACCTGCTGTTGCAGACGCGCACGGACCGCTGCGCTGAAGCGGTAGCGAAGTTCGCGGCATCGATCGGCGCCAGAACAACGTAGCCGGGATGTCGAAGACATCCGGGACCACGACAGCCGCAAAGCTCCCGCATCCCGCTTCGCGGGATACGGGCTACCAAGCCTCGTCGTCGGTTAATCTTGCGCGATGAAAACCATCGAAATCCGCCATCCGCTGGTGCGCCACAAACTCGGCATCCTGCGTGACGCCAGCACCGGTCCGGCGCTGTTCCGGCAGGTGGTGGGCGAAGTCGCCGCCCTGCTGGCCTACGAAGCCACCGCCGATCTGGCCTTGCACGACGCCAGCGTCGACACCTGGGCCGGGCCGCTGACGATCGGTCGCTGCGACCAGCAGCAGATCACGCTGGTGCCGATCCTGCGCGCGGGTCTGGGCTTCCTGCCCGGTGTGCAGCTGCTGCTGCCGTCGGCGCCGGTGAGCGTGATCGGACTGCGGCGCGACGAAGAGACCCTGCAGCCGCACGCCTATTACGAACGCCTGGTCCACGACATCGCCGGCCGTACCGCGCTGGTGATCGACCCGATGCTGGCCACCGGCGGCAGCGCCATTGCCGCCATCGATATGCTGAAAGCCTCGGGCGTGGCGCGGGTGAAGGCGATCTTCCTGGTCGCGGCACCCGAAGGCCTGCGCGCGCTGGAAGCGGCGCATCCGGACACCGAAGTGGTGGTCGCCGCCATCGACGAACGCCTGAATCAGCAAGGCTACATCCTGCCTGGCCTGGGCGATGCCGGCGACCGCATTTTCGGCACGCCGGCAGGTTGATCGCAGCACTTGACTGTGGGAGCGACGCAAGTCGCGACAGTTGCATGAAATCTTTCGGCGATTCGTCGCGACTTGCGTCACCCCTACCGTTGGCGATATCGGGTATCGCTAACTGAGGAGCGCCAACCACAAACCCGCAACCGCCATTGCCACCAGCACGCCCCAAGTCAGCACCGTGCCCCAGAAACGCCCGAGCGAATAACCGGCATGGCGCGAAAGCCCGGCCGCGTGCAGCACGCGCGCCAACAGCAGCGTACCGCCCAGCGCCCACAGCCACATCGCGCCGAGCCCGCCGAGTTCCAACAGCGCCAGCGTCAGCAGCGCGACCGGCACGTATTCGATGAAGTTCGCGTGCGCGCGCACTTTGCGCGCCAGGCGCTTGTCGCCGCCGTCGCCGATTCCAATTTTCTCGGCGCGGCGATGGCCGACTACGCGCATGGCCAACACCAACATCAACAGGATGTGCAGCGACGCGAACAGCAGAGCGATCCTGGGCATGTGCATGGGCATTGGCGTCACTCGATCACTGGTTATGGGGAAGGAAAATTACGGCCGCTCATGCGGCGAATGGCCTAGCCTGCAGCGTGGGCGTGTCGTGCGCGGTGCCGAACCGACCCTTCTCGTCGCGTACCACCTGCGCCAGCGCGCAGTCGGGGTCGTGGGTGAAGAACAGATGCACGTTGCGCGAGAGCTTGTCTTCCAGGAAAGCGCGCTTCTCGTCGATCAGCATTTCCGGGTTGCGGTCGTAACCCATCGTGATCGGCACATGCACCCACGGCCGACCGGGAATCAGGTCGGCGCAGAACACCACCCCGCCTTGCGCTTCGCCGCCCACCATCTCCGGGCCGACGATCTCGGCCAGCATCAGTCCGGGCGTGTGGCCGTGGCTGTAGTGGAAGCGCACCGTGTCGCCGAGCGCGTCCGAATGGGCGCCGTCGACGATTTCCAGCCGGCCGCTGGCCTGCAACAGCGCCGGGAGTTCGGGGATGAAGCTGGCGCGGTCGCGAGGATGCGGATAACGCGCGCGATCCCAGCACGCCGCGCTGACCACGAAGGTCGCGTTCGGAAACAAGAGCTCCGGTGCGCGGCCTTCCTGCCAGGGCGCGAGCAGTCCGCCGGCATGGTCGAAATGCAGGTGCGACAGCACCACGACATCAATGTCCTCGTGCGAGAAACCCGCTGCAGCCAGCGAATCGAGCAGTATGTGGCGATCTTCGACCACGCCGTAACGCTCGCGCATGTGCGGATCGAAAAACGCGCCGATGCCGGCCTCGAACAGCACAGTCTTGCCGTTGAGCGGGCTGGCCAACAGCGCGCGGCAGGCCAGCGGCACGCGGTTGAGGTCGTCGGGCGGCAGCCAGCGCGCCCAGACCGCGCGCGGCGCGTTGCCAAACATTGCACCGCCGTCGAGTTTCTGCGAATTGCCCAGTAGCGACCAGAGTTTCATGCAATGGATCTCCCGCGTTCGATGACATAAACGTGCTCAATGCACGCTTCGCCCTTGTAGTCCGCCTCGGCGGTGTCGACCAGACGCATGCCGAGGCGCTGGAGCAGTGCGATGCAGGCAAGGTTACGCGCATCCGTGGCTGCGACCACACGCTGCGTGGGCGTATGCGCGAACAACAGCGCGATCATCGCCTGCGCGGACTCCAGCCCCAGCCCGCTGCGCTGGAATTGCGGATGCAAGGACACGCCGAATTCGGCCATGCGTCCATCGGGCGCCAACCAGACGCCCAGATCGCCGATCAACCGGTCCTCCTCAACCGCGGCGATGCCGACCTGCGCCCACTCGCCTGGCTCCAGTCCGGCGTTCCTGCTGTAGTCGCGCAGCGTTTCGGTGGCTTCAACTTCCGACAACGGCGCCCAGCTCTGGTAACGGGCGACTTCGGCATCGCTGCGATACGCGTGGAAATTGCGGAAATCCGAAGCGCGCAATCGGCGCAGGCGGACGCGCCGGCAGGCGTGCGGCAGGTGTTCGAAGAGGCTCATGCGATGCCCTTACGACATCATTGCCCGACGGCAGCAGACACCGGCTCGACCAGCGCCTTGCCCACCGGGTTGCGCGGGTCGCTGCCGCCGTGAAGCGTGTTGTCGCGAAGATTCCACTCCACCGTCTGCAGGTTCCCCCAGCTGTCGCTGGATCGACGACCGTCGGCGGCATCTTTCGGGGTGACCACGGTGTGCCCCATCGCGCGCAGCGCGGCTACGACATCCTCCGGCAGCGCGTCGCGCTCGGTGCCGATGCCATCGGGCATCCACTGGTGGTGATAGCGCGGCAGCACTGCGACGGCCTGGGCATCCAAGCCATCGGCATAGCCCAATGCGCCCAGCAACACCATGGTGATGATGCGGCTGCCGCCGGGCGTGCCCAGCACGGCGACGCGATCGGGCGACGTCATGAAGGTCGGCGTCATTGAACTGAGCATGCGCTTGCCGGGCTTCGGCGCGTTGGCGTCGTAGCCCATCACCCCGAACGCATTCGGCGTGCCGGGCTTCAGCGCGAAGTCGTCCATCTCGTTGTTGAGCAGTACGCCGGTGCCGGGCGGGATCAGGCCGGAACCGAACAGCAGGTTCACCGTCTGTGTGCCGGCAACCAGATTGCCTTCGGCGTCGATGATCGAGAAATGCGTGGTTTCGTCGTCTTCCAGCGGCGTCTGTTCGCCCGACAGCATGTCGCTGGGCGTGGCCTTGCGCGGATTGATGGTGGAACGCTGTCCCGCCGCGTAATCGGCGCTGGTGAGCGTGCGCACCGGCACGTCCACGAAATCCGGATCGCCGAGGTAGAACGTGCGGTCGCGATACGCGCGGCGCATCGCTTCGACGGTGAGATGCACGCGCTGGGTCTGCGGCAGCTTTGCCAGATCCCACGGCTCGAGCATCTGCATCATCTGCGCCAGCGCTACGCCGCCGGACGACGGCGGCGGTGCGGTCACGATTTCCCAGCCGTCGTATTCGAAACGCAGCGGTACGCGCTCGCGGA
>JAYUIZ010000345.1:0-6657 GCA_043765595.1 Lysobacter sp.
AGATAACGCGATCTGCCCAGCGCGAAGCCTTCCAGCGTCGTCGTGTACGTGCCGCCGTCGTCTTCGGGCCACTGCAGGCAGCATTCTGGCGACCGGTCAAGGACGGCCCCGACCGCAGCATTCTGGTGTCCGCCGACTGCAGCCTGCAGTGGCCCGAAGACGACGGCGGCACGTACACGACGACGCTGGAAGGCTTCGCGCTGGGCAGATCGCGTTATCTGGTCTTCACCCCGGCCGTCGCTGATCGCTTGATGTCGTCCGACGGCGACATGCTGCGCAGAGCGCCGAAAGACAGCGTTTACCTCGCCCGCTACCGCGTCGACGGCGACAGCGCGGTCGTGTGGCTGGCCGACCCGGACGAAGCCATGCGCCCGCCGACGAAGGGAGAAGCGGCAGGCGTGCGCGTCGACCAGACCGACGTCCACGTCAAAGGCAGCCGCGCCGCCATCGCCAGACTGCTTCGTGCGCGCGGCGACGGCATTTTCGCCGGTCGGCAGGACGGCGCCGCGAAGCAAGACGGCAAGCAGCAGGACGGCAGGGGCGTGATGCGTCTGCAGCGCGCCGTACCACCGGCCGCTGCACCATGACCGAGACCGTGCGCATCGTCGAAGTCGGCGCACGCGATGGCCTGCAGAACGAAAAAACCTTGATCCCGGCCGCTGCGAAGATCGAACTGATCGACCGCCTCTCCGCCACCGGCCTGCGCAGCATCGAAGCCACCAGCTTCGTCAGCCCAAAGTGGGTGCCGCAGCTGGCCGATGCCGCCGAGGTCTACGTCGGCATCGCCAAGCGCCCGGGCGTGCGCTATCCGGTGCTGGTGCCGAACGAACAGGGCTACGAGCGCGCCCGCGCGGTGGGCGTGGACGAGATCGCAGTGTTCACCGCCGCCTCTGAAGCATTCAGCCGGAAGAACATCAACGCCGGCATCGAGGAATCCCTGCAGCGCTTTGAACCGGTGATGGCGCGCGCGAAAGCCGACGGCGTCGCTGTGCGCGGTTACGTCTCGACCGTACTCGGCTGCCCCTACCAGGGCGACGTGCCGGTGGCCGACGTGGTGCGCGTGGCCAAGGCCCTGCACGCGATGGGCTGCTACGAAGTCTCGCTGGGCGACACCATCGGCGTGGGCACGCCGTCGAAAGCCGCGGCGATGCTGCGCGCGGTCGCCGGCGAAGTGCCGATGGCCGCGCTGGCCGTACATTTCCACGATACCTACGGTCAGGCGCTGGCCAATATCTTCGGCTGTCTGGAGGCCGGCGTGCGGGTGGTCGACGCTGCCGTCTCCGGCACCGGCGGCTGCCCGTACGCGAAAGGCGCCAGTGGCAATGTCGCAACCGAGGATGTGGTGTATATGTTGCAGGGCATGGGTATCCACACCGGCATCGATATCGACGCACTCAGCGCCACCGGGCGCTGGCTGGTGCAGTGGCTGGGCCGCGAAACGGGCAGCAAGTTCACCCGCGCACGCTCCGATCAGGCACGCTCCGAGCAAGCACGCTCCGATCAGGCGGGGAGCGCCGCCGAATGACGGACACCTCGCCCGATCCCGCGCTGCCGCCTTCCGTCGAGATAACGCAGACACTGGCCGCATTGGACCGGGCGCGCCACGACACCGCCCTCGACGCCGCAACGCACGCCCTGCTTGATCGCGCGCATGCCGCGCTGGGCGCGGCCATCGACGACACAGAATCCGAGCGCCTGCGCTACACCGCCCTGTTCGACGCCGTGCCCGACCCGGTCAGCATCCTCGCCTGGGACGGCACCGTGCTCGATCTCAACAAGGCTGGCATGGCCGCCTATCAGCGGCCGCGCGAAGAAATCATCGGTCAGCCCATCGAAGTGTTGAATCCCGATCTGCCCAAGGACCATCTGGAGCCGGTCTGGGAAGCCCTGAGCCGCGGCGAGACCTACGCCGTGGAAGTCGCGAACATGCGCGGCGACGGTAGCCGCTTCCCGGTGGAAGTGCATTCCGCCGGCTTCAACTACAAAGGCGACAAATGCATCGTCGCGGTCGCACGGGATCTCAGCAATCGCTGGCAGGCGGAAACGCGCTACCGGTTGCTGCTGGAATCGATCGACGTCGGCGTGATTCTGTTCGATCGCGACATGCAGGTGATTTCGGCCAACCCCGCCGCGCATCGCGCGATCGGCGCCGAACCCGGCCAGAGCGTGCACACTCTGCTGCAAGCTGCGAACTGGACCATTGTCGACGCCCGCGGGCGGCCGCTGGGCTTCCGCGAATGGCCCACCACCCAGGCGCTGGATCAGGCCCAGGTAATCAGCAACACCGTCATCGGCCTGTACTACGTGCCCAACCAGCGGATGTCGTGGATCTCGGTCACCAGCGTGCCGGTGTTTGAAGCCGACGGCACAATCCCGCAGTACGTCTTCGCGATGTTCAGCGATGTCACCACGCTCAAGCGCGACAACGTGCTGTTCGATCGCGCCCAGGGCCTGGCCCACATCGGCGGCTGGGAATGGGATCGCGGCCGCCAGCGGCTGTATCTCACCCGCGAAGCGCAGCGCATCCTTGGCCGCGTCCCGGCGCCGGACAGCATCGACGACATGATCGCCGACGTGCGCATGCCCGAACGGCTGCGGCTGCGGACCGCGATCAACCAGCTGATCGAGACCGGCGGCAGCTTCGACCTGGAAATGCAGTACCAGCGCAGCGACCAACATCCGTGCTGGGTGCGCATGATCGGCGAGGCCGATACCGGCGACCCGGGCACCTCGCGCATCGTCGGCACGCTGCAGGACATCACCGAGCGCAAGCACGCGGAGGAAACCCTGCGGGTGCAGGCGCGCACCGATCCGCTGACCGGCCTGCTCAACCGCGACGCGATCCTGGTCGAGATCGAGATCCGCATGCAGGATCCAACGCACGGCGCGGTCGCGGTGCTCTACATCGATCTGGACCGCTTCAAGGTGATCAACGATGTACTGGGCCACGCCGCCGGCGACGAACTGCTGGCCTCGGCCGCGCAGCGTATCGCCAACGCGGTCGGCAGCGACGGGCTGGTGGCCCGCTTCGGCGGCGACGAATTCCTGGTGGTGTGCAATCTCGCAGATGACGAACAACGCCCCGAGCGCATCGCCGCCGCGGTGCTGCAGGCGCTGGTCGACAGCTTCCGCTTCGACAACGAGGAATTCACGATCACCGCGAGCATCGGCATCGCCCGCTCGCCGACCGACGGCGAGCGTCCGCAGGCGCTGATCCAGAACGCCGACGCCGCGATGTACGACAGCAAGCGCCGTTCGCGCAATGCATGGCAGGCGTTCACGCCCGCGCTGGCGCAGACCCAGGCCGACCGGCTGTGGATGGAAACCCATCTGCGCCGCGCCGCCGACAACGGCGAGTTCCATCTGGTCTACCAGCCGCAAGTCGATCTGCTGACCGGCCGCATCGTCGCCGCCGAAGCCCTGATCCGTTGGCAGAATCATCTGTTGGGCGAACTGCGCCCGGACCGCTTCATCAGCCACGCCGAAACCACCGGCGACATCGTGCGCATCGGCAGCTGGGTGCTGCGCGAAGCCTGCCGCCAGGTCGCCGCCTGGCGCGACGCCGGGCTGGGCATCGTCCGGGTCGCGGTCAATGTCTCGTACCGCCAATTCGTCGGCGAAGACCTCGCGGAAGCCGTGCAGCGCATCCTCAGCGAATTCGATCTGCCCGGCGCGGCGCTGGAACTCGAATTCACCGAGCGCGTGCTGATCGAGGACGCGCCCGACACCCTGCGCACCTTTGCCGATCTACGCGAGATGGGCATCATGTTGACCATCGACGATTTCGGCGAAGGCTATAGCGCACTGAACTACCTGCGCCGGCTGCCGATCCACGGCCTGAAACTCAGCCAGCTGTTCGTCGAGGGCGTACCCAACAACAACTCCGATGTGGCCGTGTGCCAGGCGGTGGTGGGCATTGCGCGCAGCCTTGGCCTGGGGCTGGTCGCCGAGGGCGTGGAGTCGGAAGCACAGCGCCAGTTCCTGCTGCGTCTGGGGGTGCCCATCGCCCAGGGCTTCCTGTTCGCCCCGGGGTTGAAACCCGATGAATTTGCGCGTCGGCTCGCACAGGGCGGGTTGCATCCTTCCACGCACTGATTTCGCATGCATCACGAATCGCGCCACAACTTCCACATCCGCCTGATCGAAGTCCGCGACGATGCCGTCGTCGCGGCGATCATCCGCAGGGTGATGCCGGAATTCGGCGCCTGCGGCAGCGGTTTCGCGATCGGCGACCCGGAAGTCGACTGGATGCATCGCGCATACTCCGAACCGCGCTCGGCGTATTTCGTGATCGAGCGCATTGACGCGCACGGCCACGCCACGGTGAAAGGCGGCGGCGGCATCGCGCCCCTGATCGGCGGCGACGCCGGCACCTGCGAACTACGCAAGATGTATGTCCTGCCCGGCCTGCGCGGCATGGGCGCCGGCACTGCGCTGATGGCGAGATGCCTCGACGCCGCGCGCGGTTTCGGCTTCCAGCGCTGCTATCTGGAAACCCTCACCGGCATGGATGCGGCGATGCGCCTGTACGAACGCAGCGGCTTCCGCCGTATCGACGCCACAATGGGCGCCACCGGCCACGGCGGCTGCAATACGTTCTATCTGCGCCAACTGGCGAACGACTGAGACCCAAAAGGACATGCACAGATGCGCACGCAGGGATCGCTGATCACATGGAACGCCGACCGCGCCTTCGGCTTCATCAGGACGCGCGACAGCGGCATTGAAGTCTTCGTCCACCTCTCCGAGTTTCCGCGCAGCGGCCGCACGCCGCAGATCGGCGACGTCCTGCACTTCGAGATCACGACCGATGCCAAGGGCCGCAAGCGGGCCAAGGCCGTCATCTTCGACACGCCGCCCAGCGGTGCGGGTCTCACGCTCGCGCCGATCGAACGCACGCCGGCAGCGCCCACGCCGGCAGCCAGCGATCCGCACGCTTTCCGGCAAGACCCGCGACGCGACGCACGTCGTGAGCGATTGCAGGCCGAGAGCCGGCAGCCCGAGAGCCGGCACCGCGCGGGGCCACGCCGCGAGTCGTCGGGGCTGGGATCCAAAGTCGTCGTAGCCATGCTGCTGTTCGGCGGCGCCGCGTTCGCTTACCAGAAGTTCGCGGCGCTGCAGATACCGACGGTCGACATGTCGGAGATACAAAGCTCACGGACCGCGGTCGCACCGCCGACTGCACCGGTCGCCGCGAACAAGTATGTCTGCGACGGTCGCCAGCACTGCTCGCAAATGCGTTCATGTGAGGAAGCGACATGGTTCATCCGCAATTGCCCGAATACGAAGATGGACGGCGAAGGCGACGGCATCCCCTGCGAACAGCAACACTGCAATTGACTCAGCGTTTTTCGCCAACATCGAAACGCCGACCAACAAAAAACCCCGCCGTAGCGGGGTTTTTTGCATGACTCACTACAACTGCAATCAGAAGCTGTAACGGCCGGAAATACCGAACAGATTCACGTCGCTGCTGTAGTCGCCAAACAGCGTGTGGCGGCTGGCGGCATCGATGATGCCGACCTTCGGCGAATCCGGCTCGATGCGCGTGTAGGACGCGTTGATCTCGACGTGCTCGCTCATGTTCCAGGTCAGGCCGAACGAATACCAGCGGCGGTCTTCATCAGGCAGACGCGGGCTGCGCGTGGCAAACGTGGTCGGAGTTTCGTCGTAGGCGTAACCGCCGCGGATCGTGAACGCCTCGGACAGCTTGTACTCGGCGCCGATCGACCAGAAGCGGGTGTCGTCCCAGCTGAAGTCCTCGACCGAATCCGGATCCGGGTTGGCGAAATCGATGCGGATTTCTTTCAGCGAATGCCAGTCGGTCTTGGCGAAATCGCCCATCAGCGCCAGCTTGTCGTTCACCTGATAGGCGACGCTGAAGCTGGTGACGCTGGGGGTGGTCAGCTTGGCGCTGGCCTTGCCGTCGTTGAACAGCGCGCTGCGGCCGATCCCGTTGAGGACGGTGCGGGCGCTGCCCGGCACGGTCCAGTCGGCTTCGCCCTGCAGATCGTGGTCAATTTCGGAACGGTGCGACAGGCCGATGGCCAGCTTGTCGGTCGGACGGAAGTTCACGCCGAAGATATAGCCGATGCCGGTGTCGTCGCCGGTGATGACCGCTTCGCCGTCGGCGGACTGCGGCGCGAAGCCCGGAACGCTGCTGAACGCAAGCGCCGAGCCGAAATCGACGGACTTCGACAGCTCCGCTTCCGCACGCTCGTAGATGAGACCGACGCCGACCGAGAAGCGGTCCGGCACGATTTCATAGGCAGCGGACAGGGTGAGATCGACGGTCTTCAGGTCCGAGGTGAGCGCCTGGTAGCGACCAACCCAGCCGCGGTCGTATTCGGTCTTCAAGCCGAACGGCGCACTGACCATCGCGCCGACCGTGAGGCCGTTTTCAAACTTATGAATGATCGACATCGCCGGGATCGGCGTAACGCCACCGGCATTGCCGCCGTCGCTGCCGGTGAGCGGACGGATCAGAGGGGTGCCGTTGGCGGCATAACCGCCGCCGTTGAAGGTGGCGTTGAGATCGACCACGGTCACGTCGGCCTGGATCGTGGTGCCTTCGAACGTGGTCATGGTGGCCGGATTGTTCACGACGACCGACGCATCGCCCTTGGCGACGCCGGAACCGGCGAACGCGCGGCCCAT
>JAYUIZ010000346.1:0-2371 GCA_043765595.1 Lysobacter sp.
AGCGCGGTCGAATCTATCACCGGTTCGGCCCGAACGCCGCCGCAGTGCGCCAACCGCGTCGAGACGATGCCATGCCAAGCGTCGAGCCGCTCGTAAGAACCAGGCCCGACCGCCCACTTGCCATTTGAGTTCTTGGGAAGCTTTGCTGCGGAGTAGTCGGCGACGATCTGCCTAACCGTCTGCGCCTCGAAACCGCATTGTAGTGCGGCAGGGTTCGAGGACCAAACGTGGACGACGTAAGCCCTGAACTCCTTGGTGATGCGGCGCTCGGGCTTCACAGTCGTGACGTTCGGTGTGCGAATGCCGCTGGTCCAGCCCGGGATCGCGGCAATCGACGTGGGCTCTTGCGCGAGTCCAGCTAGGTTAACGCCGCTGCGCTTCGCCCACATCGCGAACGACTGCATCAAAGCGAGCCTCTTGAGCTCGCCGAGCGTGCCCAGGGCGGCAGGCTCGTTGGCCTGGCGCTCGAGTAGGCGTGCGACGGCATGCTCGCGCGCGCACCAGCCACCCAAAGGAAAGCTCTCGAGCTTGCCTCTGCGCGGGACCATCGCCTCGGCCCGAGCCCGGACAGCATTTCCGCTTACCGTCAATTTGCTGGGTAACGCCGACTTTCCTTCGGAGAACGTGAACTTGGGATTACCGCTTCCCCAATAGAGCCGGCACCAACGGTCACCTTCGGGAACGAGATTATCGGTCCTGAGCGCGACTTCGCCGCGCACGTAAAGCCGCAGATCGAGTGTACCGCGCGTACCGGAAAGTACATCCATCCCCAAGGCCTTCGATTTGAAAGCGACATCGGCACGCCATAGTATATCGCCGATCCGCGAGCGCTCGATGCCTCCTGCCGTCACCACATCGTTAAGCGCGTCACCACCGCCCTGGCCCGGTCCGTGGAGCAGCTTGGCGGTCGGGACTTGGCTCAGTGAAAAATTGTCCTGCAGCAGTTTTTTGCGGGGATTGATGCTCAAGTAGAATGCGGCTACGCCTTTGTTTACACGCCACAAGACTTCACGCAGCAATGGCATGTCGCTGGCCGCGAATGGCAGCCGGTAGCTGTGACCCGTCGCAGTTTTCAGGCACGCAATCACCCCGCACCCCTCGAGCGTACCTCCAGCCATTTGCGTGCGAGCTCCCGACATTTCGATACGCCCTCCGTCGAGAAACACCATGCCGCCCATCGGGAGCGAACCGGTACCGAGATCCGTGACGATGCCTGAATTTGGACGAGGGCTGGTCGTAGGCGTCGGAGAGGGCGGCGGAGGAGTTGTGAAACCGGGCGGAATTGGCGGCTCCGGAGGAAAGAACGGGCTCGGCAGACCGCCCCCTGACTGGAAACGAAACTCGAACACGCCGCCCCACATCTTGTCGATCTTGTACCGGTCAGACGCAGAGATCGTCGTGCCGGTGGTGTTAGTCACGTAAACGGCCGCCCCCCTCGGCACGGGAAATACCCGGTCACCCAACAGGGTCCCGACGTCGGCGCCGGTCAGCGGCACGCGGCTGGCTTCTATGTCGATGGGCAGCATCGAGCCGGTGGCATGAACGCGGTCGACCATCTCGACATCCACGCCGCCCGGCGTCGTTCGAGCGGCGGCCGCGACTTGCGCGCCAGGCTCGCCGACTGGATTGATGGCCTTGCGCACCCGCTTTAGCGCAGCGACCTCTTCCTTACGCACTGCGGTCTGGCGCATTCCCTCTGCCTTGTTCAGCCGGTCTTCGAAGAACAACGCCCAGGTGTCAGGATCGGCAGCGCTGTGAACGCCTTTCATGCCTGACGCGCTGAGCTCGATATTGCCGCGCGAACCAGTAAAGAAGACGTTGTCCTTGCCAAGCTTCTCGATCAGGCGCTCGACGATCTCGGCGGACGGATGTCCGAAGCGATTAGACGGGTTGACTGAAATGATCGCACGCTTGGGCGCAAGCTCGAAGATCGCTTCGATGTCGTGGTAGCGCGAGCCATGATGCGGGACGACGAAGCTGTTGACGACCGTTATGCCGCGTGCTTTGACGTTGTCGACAGCCGAACGAATGGCTAGCGTGCTGGCGTCGTCGAAATCGATCACACGCGTCCCGCCATCAAGCTCGGTCAACGTGACCACCGCCCGGCCATGATGGTCTGCGGGTTCGGTCTGTGCGTAGGGAACGTTGGCGATCTTAATGTCGCCCTGCTGAAAGGGCAATTGGGCGAAGGCATCCCGGGGATTGCCGTCCGGTCCGGTGACCTTTATACGATTGAACCTGAGATCCGACCCGATCGCCTTCGCCTTGAACGCGTCATAGGCCTCGGTAAGCGACTGAGTGACGCCATTGTCGATGACGGTGAGCGTCTTGAATTTCGGCCGCTTCGGATCGCCGCCTTCGAAGAATTGCT
>JAYUIZ010000347.1:0-2370 GCA_043765595.1 Lysobacter sp.
AGATCCGCATCCTCGGCGGAATGGATGTTTCGACGCTGCTGGTCTGGGGGCGGGAAGACAAGGCGATTCCTCTGCGCCTGGGGCAGCAGATGCACCGCATCCTGACAGGCTCGCAGCTGGAAATCCTTGACAACGCCGGACATGTGTCGAATTTCGAGCAGGCTGCGCGATTCAACCCGCTCGCGATGGCGTTCCTGCGGGCCTGACGCAGACGCGTTTCGCCGCACTTCCAGCCGGTCGCCATTCGTCGTACCGTACGGCGCATCAAGACCGTTTTTGCACGGTTCTACAGGTTGGGGGCACATGCACATTCCATCGCTCAGGGAAGTCGTCGACGCCGAGGAATGGCAATTGCGTTGCGATCTGGCCGCCTGCTATCGTCTCGTCGCGCTGTACGGTTGGAGCGATCTGGTCTTCACCCACATCAGCGCCAAGTTGCCGGTATCGGTGTCGGGGGAAGGGCAGCACCATTTTCTGATCAATCCGTACGGACTGATGTTCGACGAGATCACCGCCTCCAGCTTGGTGAAGGTGGATGAGGCGTGCGTCAAGGTGATCGATTCGCCTTTCCCGGTGAATCCGGCCGGCTTTGTGATCCACAGTGCGGTGCACGAAGTGCGCGCGGACGCAGGCTGCGTGTTGCACACCCATACCCGCGCGGGTGTCGGCGTCAGCGCGCAGAAGTGCGGCGTGTTGCCCATCAGCCAGCAGTCGACCTTCGTGCTGGCGTCGTTGGCGTATCACGACTATGAGGGCGTGGCTTTCCGCGAAGACGAGAAGCCGCGTCTACAGGCCGATCTTGGGCAGGCCGACTTCTTGATGCTGCGCAATCACGGCCTGCTGGTGGTCGGCCGCACCATTCCCGACGCGTTCCTGGCTATGTACACCTTCGAGAATGCCTGTCGCATCCAGATCGACGCGCAGGCCGGAGGCCAAACGATCGCCGTCGATCCGCGAATCGTCCAGGGCGTGGCTGAAGCCATGCGCGTGCAGACCAGCGGTATGGGCGGCGGCTTCGTCTGGCCGTCACTGCTGCGCAAGCTTGATCGTATCGATAAAGGTTATCGCTCATGAACGAATCGCTGCTCGTCACCCAGCTGCTTGTAGCGGCGCTGGCCCTGGTCATGTTCGGCCTGGGACTGTCGTTGACCACGCAGGACTTCACGCGTCTGCTCAAGCACCCCAAAGCAGTGGCGGTTGCGCTGCTGCTGCAGGTCGGCGTGTTGCCGGCACTTTGCTTTGGGTTGATCGTGACGTTCGATGTGCCGCCCCTGTTCGCGGTCGGCATGATGCTGCTGGCCGCTTCGCCCGGCGGCATTTCAGCGAATCTGTTCAGTCATCTGTTCGGCGGCAACGTGGCCATGAACATTTCGCTGACCGCCATCAATACCGTGCTGTCCATCGTCACCTTGCCGCTTATCACCAACTGGGCCATCCAGCATTTCGCGAACACCGGGCAGGTGGTGCCGCTGCAGTTCGGCAAGGTGGTGGAGGTGATCGTCATCGTGCTGGTGCCGGTGCTGATTGGCATGGCCGTGCATCGCTGGAAGCCTGCGTTCGCGAAGCGCGCGGAAAAGCCGATGAAGATCTTCAGCGCGGTCGTATTGGCCGTCGTGGCCGTGGGCGCGATCGCCAAGGAATGGTCGTCGTTGACGGAGACTTTCGCCGTCATCGGGCCGGTGGTGGTGGGGTTCAACGTGCTCAGTCTGCTGAGCGGCTATTACGTGTCGCGCGCAACCGGTCTGGACAAATCGATGGCAACCGCCATTTCCTTCGAGATCGGCATCCATAATTCGACACTCGCCATTTTCATCGCATTGGCGGTGTTGAACGACTTCCAGCTTGCGCTGCCGGCCGCGATGTATTCGGTCAGCATGTACTTCACTGCGACGTTGTTCGGACTGTTGGTGTTGCGGCGGAATCGGTTCGAAACGCGATGAGCGGGTGGTGGTGAATACCGGCTTGGTTGTAAAGCATCTGGTGGCGTCAGGGTAGCCTCGGGCCTTTGGGAGCAGGATCATCCTGTGCAGGTGGAGCTTGAGTCTGTGTTTGTGTCTGTGTTTGCTGGATCTGCTGGTTGAGCGTCGTCGCACCCTCGCTGCTCTGTGTCAGCGGTCGATTCACCAGTTCACCCACATTACCCACAGCGGTTTTCGCCCAAGGCGCTTCCAGGTCCGTGGTATTCGTCATGCCCACCTTTGTCCCGTCGTCGTTGAACTTCGCGGCGCCAATGGTGGTGAGCCCGCGTGCGAGCGCCTGCTCGGTCAATGCCCCCGCCAACTGCATGCTGCTCTGATCGTGCGGCCGTCCAAGCTGGTCGTCGCGCGCATGCACGACTTTCAGCAGCGTCGAGAACATCGCATGATTGGG
>JAYUIZ010000348.1:0-2366 GCA_043765595.1 Lysobacter sp.
GTTAGAGGAGAACTTGGCGGCCTGGAAGCCGAAGGGATCGCACAGGCCGCTCGTGAAACGGAACTTCAAGGCGTCCGCGTGGTCTTCGTCCGCGCAGGGAAACCGGAAGCGCAAGTCGCAAAGGCACGTCTCTTGCGACAACGACTGGATCTCGCGCTTGTAGGCCGCGAAGTTCCTATTGAAATCCTCGATCACTCTCGGCTCGGGGCCCTGGGGGTGAGCGAATTCGCCAACAAGCGCTCTCACCTTGGCGATGCTGTCGCGAACGACCGGCGTCTGCTTGAAGGTCTTGATCGCATTGGCGGACAGCGTTTTGGGGAAGGGGACCCCGTCCAGCGAGATCGTGGCCAGCCGTGCATCGTCCCTTGATGGCTCAGGCTCCGGATGGAGCGGCAGCTTCAGCCTCTGAATGTCGGGTCGCAGTTGCGGTTGGTAGGGAATTTGGCCATCGAAGGGCGTTTCGTCGATCTCGTATCCAGCATTCCGGAGGTATGAGGCGACGAGCACATCGGACAAGTAGCTTCGGGCCTTGAACTGATAGTGTTTCGCGGTCACGAAGTTCGACATGTCCATGAATTCTGGGAACTCGTAGAGGTCTGGGTCCCCGATCTTCTTGCCCACCTCGGCGTATGCCCCGCGAGCCTCGCGCCAAGACTGGTGCTCCTCCGTTAGCTTTTCGAATGTTTCGTCCGAGCAGGAGGCGAAGAGCGACGCACCCCTTAAGGCTGCCGGTGAACAATCGAGTAAATCCTCCGGAACGATGGAGACCGGGTCGATGACAAGGCCGTCTTCGTAGAGTGTCGAGTAGATGGAACTCATTTCGCTCAGCATATTGCCATCATCGTCGTCCAGCTCGTCGATCGTGTAGAACAGGTGCTTCACGACGACGAAGTCGTAGAGAAGTATCGACATGGCCATGTTCGCGAATTGACCATAGAGGCGGGCCGGCGTCGCTCTCGCGAGGCACCCATGCCGGCCGACCGGGCGAATCGCTAGCCCGATATTGGATTTGTAGCATCGCTGCTCAAGGTGATTGGCGCTCATTGAGCTATTCGGTGCTGAGCCTTGGGCCCATGAGGTGAGCGAGGGATCATGTCGACTGCAGAATCTGTAGGAGGTGTTCCGGCGTCACGCCGAATTGCCCGGCGATCTGCGCAATGACCCCGTCGGACGGCTCAACCCCTTCGCCCTGATCGAGGACCTCGCCGAATTCGTCGAAGTCAGTCGGATTGACCATGCCCAAGCGAAGGGAGGTCTCGTAGGCGCGGTACATCGAGGGCTTCACCGCCACGATGCACCAGAGGGCTGTCCTTTCATCGAGACGACCGCTGATAATCCGCAGAAATCGACCGTCATCCTGATCGCCAGAGGCTACAGCGGCCTCAGCACGGTCTTCATCCCGGCCTTCGCCGATATCTCGATCAACCTCGTCCTCCTCGTTTTCCTCAGCTTCATTGAGGAAGCGCTCGCCAGCCGCCTCGAACGAATCAAAAAGGAAATCTAAGTCGTCACGAGCCGTCGGCGCCGGACTGGGCACGGAGAGCCGGGCGCAGTAGGCGTCGATCTCGCCTTCGCGGGCGAGGGCGCGGAGCATCCTGCAGAGGTCGTTGAGATTGACTTCGAACAGACGCTGAACAGATGCGTCGAGGCCTAGGATGGGGCGTAGGGCAAATGCGGCCTGTTCATAAGCGTCCAGAGCTTCGGTAGCGTGCGACGCGGCTTTCAGGATGTCTCCAAGCATCGATAGGCTTCGGCCATAGTCGACCCCAAACTTCGCGCCATCTGGCAACATCGCGCCACGCAATTCCGCAGCCTCGCGCGCTGGTGCGATCCCTTCCGACGCGCGGTCGAGCTTCAACAGGCTGCCGGCAAGGTTGTTCAGACCCTTGGCGAGCTTGGGCGCGAAGATCTCGCAGTTCTCGCTGACCAGCGAACGAAAGCGCGCGACGGACTCTGTAAGAAACGAAAGAGCCTCTTCATGAGCGCCGAGCGTGATGAGCGTGTGGCCATGGTCGAAACATAGCTGAGCGAGCTGTGCGGCATACTTAGGTGGGTGCTCGGCATGTAGGGCTCGAACGAGCGTCAATCCCAGGAGCTCGAGCCCGAGTGCGTCCTCGCTTAGGCCAAGGTCAAGGCAGGCGCGAGCGGTGATCGAATAGGCGCTCACGAGCCCGTCGCGAAAGGCCGGGCTGCTCGGGATCAGCAATTCCCAGATCGATATGGCCTCACTTCCTGCGTCGAAGGCTTCTTGCGCCCCATTGTCGATGGAACCGAGCATTCCCGACAGGTTTGCGAGCGTACCGGCGAGATCTGGGAGGAAGGTGTCTGGATCACGTTTGGCGAGCTCGCGCCGGTAGGTCAGGGCA
>JAYUIZ010000349.1:0-2366 GCA_043765595.1 Lysobacter sp.
ACCGAAACCAGTCGCGCCCATGCTGGGAATCGACAGGCCGCCGGTCGCGATCACCAGCGACGGCGCGCGCAACTCGCCCAGCGTGGTCTGTACCCGGAAGCCCTCGTCGGTGCGCTGCACGCGCTCGACGCTGCATCCGGTATAGATACGCACGCCGGCGTCGGCGCATTCGTCCAACAGCATCTTGACGATGAGCTTCGACGAGTCGTCGCAGAACAACTGCCCGAGCTCTTTCTCGTGCCAGGCGATGCCGTGACGTTCCACCATCTCGATGAAATGCTGAGGCGTGTAGCGCGCCAACGCCGATTTGCAGAAATGTGGGTTAGCGGAGATGAAATTGGCCGCAGTGGTACCGGTGTTGGTGAAATTGCAGCGACCGCCGCCGGACATCAGGATTTTCTTGCCGCAGCGATTCGCGTGCTCGATCACGCGCACGCGGCGCCCGCGCTGGCCCGCAACGCGCGCACACATGAGGCCTGCGGCGCCGCCGCCGATGACGATCACGTCTGTCGAGCGGGCATCTGTCGAGCCAGCATCGGCCGACGCAGGGGCGGTCGGGGTTGGCGCCATCGGGGAAAGATCCGGTTCGTCGTGCGGTCGCTATTGTAGGCGGCGGCCGAACCTGCAACGACCGGGTGCGCTTGCGCCCGACCCCCGACCTCAACGAGCATTGCCGCCTTACCTGCCCCGAATCGCCGAATGCTGCGCCTGACCGAACTCAAACTGCCGCTGGACCACCCCGAGGAGGCCTTGCGGGCGGCGATCCTGCAGCGTCTGGGCATCGACGACGGCGACATCGCGGGGTTCACGGTCCACAAGCGTAGCTACGACGCGCGCAAACGCAGCGCGATCCTGCTGATCTACACGGTCGATGTTGAACTGCGCGAAAGCGCCGCTGCGGCCGTGAGCGGGCGGAGTATCGCCCATGTCGCGCCCAGTCCGGACATGCGTTATCGCTTCGTGGCGCAGGCGCCGACCACGTTGAAATCGCGACCGGTGGTGATCGGTTTCGGCCCCTGCGGCCTGTTCGCGGCGTTGATCCTGGCGCAGATGGGTTTCCGGCCGATCGTGCTGGAGCGCGGCAAAGCCGTGCGCGAACGCACCCGCGACACCTTCGGCCTGTGGCGTCAGGCGGTGCTGGATCCCGAATCGAACGTGCAGTTCGGCGAAGGCGGCGCCGGCACGTTCTCCGACGGCAAGCTGTGGAGCCAGATCAAGGATCCGCACTATTACGGCCGCAAGGTGCTGGAGGAATTCGTACTGGCCGGCGCGCCGGAAGAAATCCTCTACGTCAGTAAGCCGCACATCGGCACGTTCCGCCTGGTCAGCATGATCGAGAAGATGCGCGCGACCATCGAATCGCTGGGCGGCGAGATCCGCTTCGGCGCGCGGGTCGAAGACGTCCGCATCGTCGACGGCCGCATGCAGGGTCTGGTGCTGAAGGACGGCGAGGAACTGCCCTGCGAGCATGTGGTGCTGGCGATCGGCCACAGCGCCCGCGACACCTTCGAGATGCTGCACGCACGCGGGGTGTACGTCGAAGCAAAACCATTTTCGATCGGCTTCCGTATCGAACACCCACAGCCGCTGATCGACCACGCGCGCTTCGGCGCGTTCGCCGGCCATCCGCTGCTGGGCGCCGCCGACTATCGCCTCGTCCACCATGCCCGCAACGGGCGCGGCGTCTACAGCTTCTGCATGTGTCCCGGCGGCACCGTGGTTGCGGCCACGTCCGAGCCTGGACAGGTCGTGACCAACGGCATGAGCCAGTATTCGCGCAACGAGCGCAACGCCAATGCCGGGCTGGTAGTGGGCATCAGCCCCGCCGATTATCCCGGCGGCCCGCTCGCCGGCATCGCGTTCCAGCGCCACTGGGAACGCCAGGCGTTCGCGCTGGGCGGCGGCGATTACTGGGCGCCCGGTCAACTGGTCGGCGATTTCGTGCGCGGCATGCCCTCGAAAAACTTCGGCGATGTGCAGCCCTCGTACACGCCCGGCGTGCGTCTTGGCGACCTGTCCACCGCCCTGCCCGACTACGCCATCGCCGCGATCCGCGAAGCCATCCCCGCGCTTGACCGCCAGCTCAAGGGCTTCGCGATGCACGACGCGGTGCTGACCGGCGTCGAAACCCGCACGTCATCGCCGATCCGCATCACCCGCGGCGCGGACTATCAGAGCATCAATACCCGCGGCCTCTACCCTGCCGGCGAAGGCGCCAGCTATGCCGGCGGCATCTATTCCGCCGCGATCGACGGCATCGAAGTGGCGCAGGCGCTGGCGTTGGCGATGACCGGTGAAGCCTGAGCCACCAACGCAACGGGCCGCCCTGAGGCGGCCCGTCGTACATCCCGAAACTTGAAACTCAG
>JAYUIZ010000350.1:0-27349 GCA_043765595.1 Lysobacter sp.
AAGGCTTCAGCGGCCTGAAGGCTGCTCTACAGACGGCAGATATGGCTTAATTGACCGGCATTGCGGCATCGCCGGGCTTTTTGCTTGCGCCATCCGGACCGGTGGATCTCAATCGCCGAACAGACCTTCCGGATATTCCGGTTTCTGATCGCGCGCCATGAGCCGCTTCAGGCCTTCGCCCGGGGTGATTTCACCCTTCAGCACGTCGCGGACTGTGCTGGAAATCGGCAGCTCAATGCCGTGGCGGCCAGCTTGGCGCATCACTTCTTCGGCGGTCTGGATCGACTCGACCACTTGGCCGATTTCGCGGACCGCGTCCTCGATCGACTGTCCACGGCCCAGCGCGAGGCCGAGACGACGGTTGCGCGACAGATCGCCGGTGCAGGTCAGCACCAGATCGCCGAGGCCGGCGAGGCCCATGAGGGTCTCCGCCTTGCCGCCGATGGCGAGGTTGAGGCGCAGCATTTCGTTGAGACCGCGGGTGATCAGGCCCGCGCGGGCATTGAGGCCCAGATTCATCCCGTCGGCGACGCCGGTGGCGACCGCCAGCACGTTCTTCATCGCGCCGCCCAACTCGGCACCCAACATGTCCTCGCCGGTGTAGGCGCGGAACGCGGGCCCGTGCAGGGCGTCGGCGACCTGCTGGGCGAAATCCGGGGTATCCGAATGGACCGTGAGCGCGGTCGGCAGACCGGCGGCGACTTCCTTGGCGAACGACGGCCCGGTGACCACCGCCAGCGGTACGCCCGGCGGCAGCAGTTCGCCGGCGACTTCATGCAGGAAACGCCCGGAGCCTGGCTCGAAGCCCTTGGTCGCCCAAGCCACGCCGGCATGCGCCGGGCGCAGCGGCGCCAGTGCGCGCAGGGTTTCGGCGAACGCGTGCGAGGGCACCACCACCAGCACCAGATCGCAACCGCTCATGGCGGCGGCGAGATCGGGCGTGGCGCGCAGGCTGTCGGGAAGCGGAATACCTGGCAGGTAGCGGGGGTTCTCATGGCGGCCGTCAATCGCCGCGATAATCGCGGCGTCGCGGCCCCACAGGACCGTGGGGTGGCCGTGGCGGGCGATCAGCGCCGCCAAGGCCGTCCCCCAGGAGCCGGCGCCGAGAACGGCGACGGCGGGTTTCGCAGCAGTGTTGTCCGGATGATCGGACGACATGCTCGCAGCCAAGGTCACGACGCGGGCGTCGCGTCAGGCGTTGCCGGCGGTCTCGGCACCGGCCAGGGTGCCCTGCTCTGCGCGCTGACGCAGGCCTTCGGCGTACAGACCTTCAAAATTGATCGGCTGCAGCAGGAACGGCGGGAAGCCGCCGGCCGTGATCAGATCGCTGACGGTCTGACGGGCATACGGGTAGAGAATGTTCGGGCAATGCACGCCCAGCATCGCGTCGAGGGTCTGGTCGTCGAAACCGCCCAGACCGAACAGGCCGGCCTGACGCACTTCAACCAGGTACACAGTCTTGTCGACGAGCTTGCAGGTCAGGGTCACGCCCAATTCCACTTCGAACAGGTTGTCGGCGACGCGCTGGACGCGCTGGTTCAGGTTCATTTCCAGCGCCGGCTGGCCCTGCTCGTTGAACACCTGCGGCACACCGGGGGCCTCGAACGAGACATCCTTGACATAGATTTTCTCGACCGAGAAGGTCGGGCCGTTGGCTTCGGGTGCGGCGCCGTTGGCGACGGGTTCGGACATGGCAGAGCTCCTGAAAGGGAAAGCGGAAAATGGGGCGATTATCGCATGGCGCCGAGCAGGGCAAGCGTCGTCGGGTAGACGATGCCCACCCACGTCGCCACGGGTCATCTGATCTGGGAGCCGGCGTCCGCATTTACAAGGCGCGGCGTTATACGGGCATCACCTCGGTTCCGGCGGAGCCGCCCGGGCTGCGTCGGCCAAGGCTCAGTGCTTGCCCTTGATCAGCGGCAGCTCTGCCTGCTGCCAAGCGGCAATGCCGCCATCAAGGATGTGGACCCGCTCGAAACCGGCCTGCTTCAGGCGTTTTGCCGCGGCGGCGACCGTGTTGCCGCTCTGACAGACCAGCACGATCGGCAGGGCCTTGGCCGGGGCCAGCTGTTTGCTTTCGGGGTCGAACTGGGCCATCAGCACGTTCTTGGAGCCGGCGATGTGGCCTTTCTGGAAATCGGCGGTGGGGCGCAGATCCACCACCAGGGCGTTGTCCTGGTTGATCAGCGCGGTCACTTCCGCCGGGCGCAGCGATTTGTATCCGCGGAAAAACCGCGACAGCTCGTTGCCGATGATGGCGGCGGTCAGGCCGACCAGCGCGATGCTGTAGACCGGGTTGCGGCCGGCGAAGGCCGACAGTTCTTCGAAATTCACGGGGGAACGGGTCCGAATGGCGCGGGAAGCGCGCGCAGCGACGGAATTGTCGCCTGCCGCGGGCCTGCTGGCAAAACTACCGGCCCGGAAGGGGACCCGAAGCGGAGATTACTGCCCTTGCCAGAAGTCCGGCAGGCTGTCGATCCACCAGTTCTTGGCTTCGGGGTCGTAGCGCCAGACCTCCGTGTAGCGAAGCCTGCGCTGCTGCATGGTGTTGCGGTTGATCACGTCGATCTGGACCTCGCGCATCTCGCTGCCGTCCTCGCCGGGCATGCTGGCGAGATCGCGATAGGCGGAGATCTGGATCTGCTCGTAGCGCGAAAACTCGACCGCGCTCATCGGCTTGGCCTTGCGGAGCTTGGGGGCGACCATGGTCCAGGCGCCCTCGAAATCGCCCCAGCGGATCGCAGCCGAATAGGCGTATTTGTTCTTTTCGAGCACGGAGTTCTTCTTGCCCGCCATCGCCGCGCCGGCCATGGAGGCCAGCAGCAGGGCGATCAGCAGCGCCGCAATCTTGCAGATTCCAGTGCGGGTTCCGGTGAGGATCGGGGTGCGGATCGGAACGAGGGTTTGCATCGTGGCTCCGGGGCATTCTGCGGCAACAGCCGGCATGCTACCCCCTCAGCTTCACCGCGTAACGCGACCGGCACTCGGTCGCCACGCCGCCTTCAGGTAAGGCGACCTCCGCCAGCACGCCCAGCCGGGCGCGTCCACGGCTGCGCAGGGTGTCGAGGAAGATCTGCCAGGATTCCCCGTCGACCAGCTCGGCGGTGGCTTCGAGGTCCGCGTACAGCGGTGCGCGGTAGCGGATTTCGCTGTCGGCGACAAAGACATCGGCTTCGATCCTGGCTTCGGCCAACCGCAGCGTGATCAGGCTCCAGCCGGCGAGCGTCATCAGCGAAGTAAGACTGCCGCCGAAGGCGCAGCCCTTGTCATTGATGTTGGGCGCCAGCGGTGCATGCAGGCGCAGGCGTTCGCCGGTGGCCTCGACGATACGCAGACCCATCGCCACCGCCGGCGGCATCGCCATCAGTTCGGCTTCCAGCGCACGCCGGGGCGACAATCGGATCGCACGGGCGGCGGGTGGAAGGATGGATGGAAACATTTCGGTCATCGAAAACGCTCGGGGGGAAATCGGGGCCTGTCTGCTGCGGGTGTTTCTGTACGAAACCGGCTTGCGGGTAAAGGTACGAATAGCCAAGCTGGGCAGATGCCTAGAACCGGCCCGACGACACCCCGCAGCGAGCGACGCGAAGACTACACGCCGCCCATTGTGGTTTCGCTGCGACCCGCGAACGACCACACTGCGATGCGTCGCGCCGCCGCCGCACACGGCCTGCGCGTAGTCGCGCTGTCGCCATGGCGGATCGCGGCACGCGACGACATCGCGACCCGCGACGCGCTGCACGCAGCGCTGACGGCAGGAATTGTGATCGTCACCAGCCCCGCGGCGGTCCGCGCCGCAGCCGTGCTGGCGCCGCTGCGTGCACAGCGTGGGCAGGTCTTTTACGCGATCGGCACCACCACCGCCACTACACTGCGGCGTATGGACATCGACGAAGTTTGCGTACCTGTGCGCATGGACAGCGAAGGTGTGTTGGCACTGCCGGCACTGCGCGATGTGCGCGGGCTCAACATCGGCCTGATCACCGCGCCCGGCGGCCGCAACCGGATCGGCCCAGATCTGCAGGCGAGCGGCGCACGGGTGCATCGCGCCGACGTCTACGCTCGCGAACCCATCGCACTGTCGTCCGCATCGATCGCCCGACTGCGCGCGTTCGCCGGCCCGCTGCTGCTGCCGGTCAGCAGCGGCGAGGCGCTGATCGCGGTGCTGACCGCCGCCCCCGCCGATATCGCCGCGCGTCTGCGCGGCGCGGCAGTAGTGGCGGCCAGCGAACGGCTGGCAGCGCTCGCGCACGAAGCCGGCTGCAGCGATGTGCGGATCGCTGCCGGACCACGGCCGGCGCAGCTGCTGGCGGCCGCGTTCACGAATCGATGACGCGACCCGACGCTCCGTTCAGCATCGCGCGACATCGCAGCGGCAACATCCGGCCGACATCCCGGCTACCATGACGCGCATGCCGCAACCGTTGCCGCCGGCCACCCCCACCATGACCGAAAGCGCCGCGCCCGCCACCACCGGCGAATCCACACCCATGCCCGCATCAACGCCCCCGCAGCGCCTCGCCCTGCGCAACGGCGGAGCGTGGCTGGCCGTGCTGCTGGCGTTCGCCGCGACCAGCGGCTGGCTCTGGTACAGCGGCCATCAGCGGGCGGAACACGAACGCGCCGCCGACATTGAAGCGACGCAGCGCGTGCAGGCACTCGAAGCGCGCCTCGACCGCCTGCGCGGCGATGTGCGCGGCCACAGCCAGCGTCTGCAACAGGCCGATGCCACCAACCGCGTACTGCGCGATGAGCTGCTGGGCATGGGCCAGCGCGCCACCCTGCTGGAAGGCAACGTCGCTAAACTGGCCGACGCCAACCGTCACGGCGCGCAGGCGCTGCGTCTGGACGAAGCCGAACTGCTGCTCACACTTGGCCAGCAGCGCCTGCAGCTGGCGGCCGATCTGGATGGCGCGCGCCATGCGTACGCGCTTGCCGCCGGCGTGCTGGACGGTATCGACAGTCCGGGCGCGCTGAATCTGCGTCAGGCGCTGGCGCAGGAGCGCGCCGCGCTGGAAGCGCTGGATGCCGACCCGCGCCGCGCCGCGCTGCAGCGGCTCGATGCGCTGGCCGCGAAACTGCCCGATCCCGCCGCGCTGCCGCGCGCGCCAGCTCCGGCCGCGGATGCACCATGGTGGGATCGGGTGCTGGCGCGGCTGGTCAGCGTGCGCCGCAACGACGCAGCGGTCGCGATCGCCAGCGAAGACCGCGAAGCCGGCGACATCGCACTGCAACTGGAACTCGCATTGGCGCGCACCGCGATCGAACGCCGCGACACTATTGCGATGCGCACCGCGCTCACCCGCGCCGACGCCTGGGTGCTGCGGTTGTGGCCAGCATCGCCGCAGCGCAAGGCCGCACTCGACGAACTGCACGCGCTGCGCGACGCGCCGCTGGCGCTGGATATCCCGACGCTGGGCAGCACGCTCGAACAGCTGCGGGCGCAGCGGGGGGCGTGATGCGGCATTCCGAAAACCCATCGCGTACGTCGCATCGCGGCGCGACCGTCCCGGCATGAACCTCTTCCGCAACCTGCTGTTCTGGCTGCTGCTCGCGCTGGCCGGCGCGCTGCTCGCGCAGGTGCTGGTACAGGATCCCGGCTTCGTGCTGATGCGCTATCTGGGCACCACCGTCGAATCCACGCTGGTCGGCGGGCTGTTGATGCTGGGCAGCGCGCTGTTCGCACTGTGGCTGCTGTGGAAACTGGTCGCGCTGCCGTTCCGGCTGTGGCGACAGCGGCGCGAGCGTCATGCGCGGGCGCGCTTGGGCGACGGCTTCGACGCACTGCATCAGGGCCGATATGCGCAGGCCGAAAAACTGCTGTCGCAATCGGCGCAGAACCCGCGCTTCGAAGCGCCGGCGCGGGTAGCCGCGGCACAGGCGGCGCTGGCCCGCGGCGATGCCGACGCCGCAGCCGCGCATTTGGATGCCTTGCCGATGCAGCATGCGCCGCTGCGCGCGCTGGTGCTCGCCGACGCCGCCCTGGCCGATGGTCGCGCCGCGGACGCCACCGCCGCGCTCGATGCCGTCGCCGATCGGGCGCTGCCGCCCCGCGCGCTTGCCCTGCGCGCCGATGCGCTGGCCGCACACGGCCGCAGCGCGGAGGCCTACGGCATGCTGGGCGCGTTGCGTCAGCAGCAGGCGTTCACGACATCGCAATGCGCTGAACGCGAACGCCTGTGGGCGGCGCGCATGCTGGCCGAAACCGACGACGGCAACGCCCTCGCCGGTCACTGGGACACTTTCCCCGTTGCGCTGCGCACTGTGCCCGCCGTGGCCCGCGCGTATGCCGAGCGCGCCGCCGCGCTGCGCTGGGACGATGCCGCCGCCGGCTGCCTGGAACAAGCCATCGATACCCAATGGAACGATGCGCTGGCCGCCCACTACGGCGCGCTGCCGCTCGAACGCCTCGACGCTGCCGCACTCGCCCGTCGTCGCGCCCACGCCGAACGTTGGCGGCAGGCGCACCCCGACAGTCCTGGCGCACTCCTTGGGCTGGCGCGGCTGGCCCGCGCGCAGGGCGACTGGCCGCTGGCCGAACGGACGCTGCAGCACGCCATTGCCGCAGGCGGCGGCGATGCCGGGAAGACCGACCTGCAGGCAGTCGATAGCTCGCACGCCGATAGCTCGCAAGCCGATAGCTGGCAAGCCGATATCTGGGAAGAGCTTGGCCACGGCTTCGCGCAGGCCGGCGACGACGCGCTGGCGCGACTGAGTTACCGCAACGCACTGCGCGCGCTGCGCGGCGAAGCCATCGACGCGCTGCCCCGCCAAGCAGGCGATCACGCATCTCTCATCGAAAATGCGACGGGCGACCTGCACGATGCGACGGGCCTTTCGCCCCCGTGACTGAACGCGCATACGTCCATCCATGACGCTCGGCTATGCTTCGCCCAATGCGCCCATTCGCCCGCCGATGACACCGCCCAGCCACGCCGCTCCCAGCATCGACATCGATCCGGACGACGCGACGGGCGTGCGCCTGTCCGGCGAATGGACGATCGGCCACGCCAATGCGATCAGCGCGGCCCTGCGCACAGTGCCCGAAACGGCCCGCCGCCTCGATGTCACCGCGGTCACGCGGCTCGACTCGCTCGGCGTGCTGCAACTGCTGCGTCACGTCGCGCGCCACGAACTGGACGCCGATGCCCTGCAGTTCCACGACCACCACCGCGCGCTGGTGCAGGTGATTGAGGACGTGCAGGACGGGCGGCCGAAAAAGAAGAAGGCCTACGGCTTCGCCGCCGCGCTGGAGCGTCTGGGCCACGCGGTCCACGACAACGCCCGCGAAATCGTCGCGCTGGTAAGCTTCCTTGGCGAGACCCTGGTGAAGCTGGGACGCACCGTGACCCAGCCGCGCCGGCTGCGCCTGATCGCCACCGTCTTCCACATGGAACAGGTCGGCCTGGACGCGGTGCCGCTGGTGATGCTGCTGTCGTTCCTGGTCGGCGCGGTCATCGCCTTCCTGGGTGCCAACATCCTGGCCGACTTCGGCGCCTCGATCTATGTCGTGGAGCTGGTCAGCATCGCGTTCCTGCGCGAATTCGCGGTGTTGCTCACCGCGATCATCCTCGCCGGCCGCACCGCCAGCGCGTTCACCGCGCAGATCGGTTCGATGGTCAGCCGCGAGGAAGTCGACGCCATCCGCACCCTCGGCCTGGACCCGGTCGATCTGCTGGTGATCCCGCGCCTGCTGGCGCTGATCGTGATGCTGCCGCTGCTCACCTTCATCGCGATGCTGTCCGGCCTGCTGGGCGGCATGTTCGTGGGCACAAGTAGCCTCGACATCCCGATCCAAGCCTATTACGGGCGGCTCGAAGAAACGATCGAGCTGCGCCATTTCCTGGTGGGCATGGCAAAAGCGCCGATCTTCGCGGTGGTGATCGGCCTGATCGGCTGCCTGGAAGGCCTGCAGGTTACCGGCACCGCGCAGTCGGTGGGCGAGCGCACCACGTCGAGCGTGGTCCAGGCCATTTCGCTCGTAATCATATTCGACGCCTTCGCCGCGATCTGGTTCATGCATATGGGATGGTGAGCGCGATGCTTTTTGTAGGAGCGGTTTCAGCCGCGAAAATCCTTCAGATATGCTCGACCTCACGCATAGAAATATCCATGAGCAAGCAAACCATCGCGACTGAAGCCACTCCTACAAAAGGCGATCATCACCTCCAATGACTGCAAGCACGAACACCCCAGAACCCATCATCAAAGTCCGCGGGCTGCGCAATCAGTTCGGCGAGCAGGTGGTGCATGAGAACCTCGATCTGGACGTGCGTCGCGGCGAGATCATCGGCGTGGTCGGCGGTTCGGGCAGCGGCAAATCGGTGTTGATGCGTTCGATCATCGGCCTGCGCGAACCCGATGCGGGCGAGATCGAAATCCTCGGCGTGAACGGCCGTTCGCGCGATGCCCAGGATCGCCTGAGCATTGAGCGCAGCACCGGCGTGCTGTTCCAGGATGGCGCGCTGTTCTCGTCGTTGACCGTCGGCGAGAACGTGCAGGTGCCGCTGAAAGAACATCATCCGGAGCTGCCCGAGTCGCTGCTGTACGAACTGGCGCTGCTGAAGGTGAAGCTGGCCGGGCTGCCGCCGGATGCGCTGGACAAGCTGCCGTCGCAGCTGTCGGGCGGCATGCGCAAGCGCGCCGGCCTTGCGCGCGCGCTCGCGCTCGATCCACCGCTGCTGTTCCTCGACGAGCCCACGGCGGGCCTCGACCCCATCGGCGCTGCGGCGTTCGACCACCTCACCCGCACCCTGCAACAGGCGCTCGGCCTCACCGTATTCCTGATCACCCACGACCTCGACACCCTGTACGCAATCTGCGACCGTGTCGCGGTGCTGTCGGATAAACGGGTGATCGCGGTGGCGCCGATCGCGGAAATCGAAGGCTTCGACCACCCTTGGGTGCAGGAGTATTTCAACGGTCCGCGCGGCCGCGCCGCGCGCGACAGCCAACGCAGCTTCGTCAAGAGCGATTGATATGGAAACCCGTGCCAACTACGTGCTGATCGGCGCCTTCACCCTGATTATCGCGGCCTTCCTGCTGCTGTTCGGACTGTGGGCGGCTAAATACACCTCCGAGAAAGACTGGCGTTATTTCAATGTGATTTTCGATGAGGCCGTGACTGGTCTGACCGAGGGCGGCAGCGTGCAGTACAACGGCATCAGCGTCGGCACCGTCGACAAGCTGAGCCTGGCGCCGGACGACCCACGCAAGGTCATCGCCAAGGTGAAACTGCGCGCGAGCACACCGGTGAAGGTCGATACCCACGCCAAACTGTCGTTCACCGGCCTGACCGGCACCGCATTCATCCAGCTCACCGGCGGCAGCCCGGCCGCGCCCTTGCTGGTCGGCACCAAAGACGAAATACCGACGATCATCACTGAGTCCTCGGCCCTGCAGAACATTGCCGAAACCGCAAACAAGATCGTGGCGCGACTGGACAAGGTGCTCAGCGACAAGAACATCAACAATATCGCGAAGACGCTCGAGAATCTGGAGAATGCCACCGGCGCAATTTCCGACCAGCGCGCCGATCTGAGCACATTGATCATTAACGCGCGTATCTCCAGCGAAAAACTCGCCAACACACTCGACACCACCAACAATGCGGTCAACTCCATCGACCGCGAACTGGTGCAGAAACTGCCGCAGCTCATCGCCAAACTGGATAGCACGCTCAGCCGCATGGACTCCGCTGCCGGCAACGCCGATAAGCTGATCGGCGAGAACCGCAGCGCGATCAACAGCTTCACCCAGGACGGCCTGAGCCAGCTCGGCCCAACGATGGAAGAACTGCGGGCGCTGGTGCGCGATCTGCGCAAGATCAGCGCGCGCTTTGAAGACAACCCGGCCGGCTATGTATTGGGCCGCCAGAAACCCAAGGAGTTCGAGCCGAAATGAGCCGACTTTCCAGACGCATGCTTTGCGCATGCACGCTCTTGAAACGCACGCACTCTACTTTGCGCATTGCCGCGCTGGCTCTCGCAACCGCCGCGCTGGCCGGCTGCGGGATCCTCCCGAAGCAGGAAACGCTGGGGCTGTACGATCCGACGCCGCAGCGCAGCGCGGCCCCGGACAGCGCGAACGCCTCGACGCTACGCGTGGCCTGGCAACTGCAGATTGCGCGCCCATACGCTGACACCATGCACGACTCCGCGCGCATCCTCGTACGCCCGCAGCCGGGCGAACTGCAGGTCTACAAGGGCGCGGCCTGGGTGCAGCCCGCGCCGGACATCGTGCTCGACACGCTGCTGCGCGCATTTGCCGATAGCGGCCGCGTGGCCGGCGTCGCCCGCCGCGGCGATGGCGTGAGCGCGCGCTATCAGCTGTTGCTCGACCTGCGCCGCTTCGAATCGGATTACGGGGGCGGCGCCACGCCGAGCGTGCGGATCGAACTGGGCGCCCGCCTCGTGCAGAACACCGACAACCGCGTCGTCGCCAGCCGCGTGTTCGACATCACCACGCCCGTCGATGGCACCGATGTCGTGCAGATCAATCGCGCCTTCCAGCGCGGCCTCGGCGAAGCGACCACGCAGCTGATCGACTGGACGTTGAGCGAAGGGCAGCGTGACTCAGTGCGCGGGCGTTGATGTGCATTGAACGATCCTGTCGCCTCGCGCATCAAGTACTGTCGGCTACATCGTTCCTTCGATCTGCCCTCACTCCAACGGCGGCCCGATGATCGAAGTTTCCAATGCATGATTGATGCCCGGAAGCTCCAGAATGGTAAAATTCCGGTTTGAAGATGTGGTTCGGAACCAAGGCGAAGCGATCAGGTCGAGCACTCCCATCGCCTCCCATCGCTGCCGTTCCGGAAGATCTTTGACGAGTGATGGCAGACGCTCGGCGATCATGGCGCGACACGGCCGCGCGAATCAGTACGCTTCTGATCGACTTCAGACCTGAGCCGGAGATACGCTACGCCCACCAGAACATCGTCAGCGAGTTCTACTCTCATCGTGGCGGTCTGTTTGGCTCAGTCGGTCAATGCAAGCAGCACCTCAGCAAGCAGGGAATACATCTTCCGTTCCGGCGAGCTATTTCAGCATGGGTGCTCGATGCAACATCGTGGGCTCCCATTCAAACCCGGAACAAAAGTGCCGAATGCAATCGCTGCAACGAAATTGCCGCGACCTTCATCACCAGCACTCCAGGTTGAAAGAAAAATAACAACCCGAACATGGAAAGCGACGCAATGGCCACCGCAAACCCGAAGCCGACAGCATGACTGCGGCTATTTATTGGGCCCGTGCGCGCCTGAGATGCGTTGACACCGTATCGATGCGAGACAGATATGCGGTTGGCAGTCGTCGAATGCAGCATTCGCCCCGCAGAAGACAGCAGCAATGTCGGTTCAAGCGCTTCGACAGTCGCCATCGAATTTGGGGCAGTCGATTGATCCGCCATGACCGCACGCACCTCAGCTTCGTTGAGGATGCGGTCATAGATCCGGATTTCATCCAGGTCGCCCATCCATGTGGTGTCCTCACCGTTCAAATATGCGCCGCGCCCCAGATCATGAACCGTAAACCTCGATTCCTGGGGGCCTGTCTGGCCGCTTCCTCTGAGCACGCCATCCACCCAGATCTTGATCGTATTGTTCGACTGCCGAGTAATGGCCAGATGATGCCATTGGCCATCGATCACCGAATTCGTGCTGTAAACCGATCCTGCGTCGCCGACTTTGACACCGATCTTGCCGTCGTTGCCGACAATGCCATAAGAGCCGAGTATCTGCATTGGCCGGTAGAGCGCGGGCAAGGTCGAGCTGCGCAGCCAAGCCGTTACCGTGACGTTACCTGTCTCGGTGTACAGCCAGAGATTCAGCGGCACGCTTGCGAACTGATTCAAACCCTTGACGCTCAGTGCGCCGCCCTGACGGCCGGCAATACGTTGAGCACCGCCGATCAGTTCACCATGATTACCCTGGCCACTGGCATCGACAATGATCGGACTATTCCCGATCTCATCGAACGCCCAGCGCGCAACCAACCCAGCCACAGGCGTCGCGCTGACAACGACGCTCTTCGAAGCGCCCTCAGTGCCTGCACGGTTGGCGCTCACGCGGTAGTACCAGGCCAATCCCGCATCCAAACCGCGGTCGATCGCGGTGGTTTCGGTCATCATCAAACGCAGCGGAACGAACGGCCCGCCAACCGACACAGCACGGTAGAGGTTGTAGCTGGTCGCATTGGGCACCGCGCCCCAGACGATCTGAACGCTGCCGGTTCCGGCGACTGCAGAGATCTGCGAAGGAGCCGCAACAGACGCGGTCGCCGAACGGTAGGTCGACCAGTCGTTGTTCGCCCAGATCATCGCGCCGACCGCCGCCATTCCGTTGCGAACAGGCTCATCAATAGCGTGGATATTGCTCACATCGACCAGTGCTTTTCGATATTTTTCAGCGATGTTGCGCTCGAAAGCTTCGCCTTGATCCGTACCCAGCACGTAATTCGGTGGCGGCATATTGGCGCCATCGTGGCCGGACGCGCGCGACCATTGCGAGGGGGTAAAGCGCGCATGTTTTTCGACCTCGACCTGAATCAGGGCCTGCGCCAGCATTTTCGACTGCGGCTGCGGCAAACGACGCCAATAGTCGGCATCCCATTCCATGAGGCTGCTGGCGACCCCAGCGATATCCCAGCCATCGCCCGGGTTGGCATCGCCCGCGTTTTCCGGGCCAAAAGAGCTGTCGTGTTGCTGCATGCTGATCAAGGTAAAAATCGCTTTGCGTACCGGCTCCGGCTCTCCGGTGACGCGATAGAAATCTCCCATCAGGCTGGTCATATAGCCCCAGTCGATCACGCCATGACCGCCGGAACTGCGGCCACCGCGCCCTGCATTCAATTGCAGCTGGAGTTCGTACCAGGAATTGTTCAGATAATGGAAATTCTTGCGCGCCGATGCGGCATCGCCAATCAGGGAAGTCGTATCGGGCATTTTATTGATAAAGGGCGAGGTATCGAAGATGAAACGGTTCGAATACCAGATCCGCTCAGGAGCGGTCACGCCGTAGACATGTCGACCGCGACCCTCAAGCTTGAACTCCTGCATGATCTCCCAAAGCTTCGTTGCCATCAGCAGACGGCCGCTGTAGATGCGATTGGATTGATCGAAGGTTATCGGGCGCTGCCCATTGCCGACATAGTCGTAAAACGGGTCAAACGCGATTCCATAGCTATCGAAAATATTTCCTGCGTTTTGATAGAAATAATTTTGCCCGTTCTGAGCAGAGAGTCTCTGTCGAAGCAGATCGTACTGCTGCTTCATCGCAGATGCATTGAAGTCGAAGCCGGGCACATCCATTGGATGGACGCGCGGCAGCCAACGATTCCAATCCAACAGCTGAAACGCGATCGGCAGTTCATGTACCGGCATGTCGGCGACGCGCCCGTCGCTGTTGATCAAAGCACGAATGCCCGGACGTACCGCCATCGATGTGCCGTAGGCTTCGATACCTGCAGCGGTGTTTTTTCGATACGTATCGCTGCTGATCGACAAGCCTTCCTGGAACTCGACCGGATAACGCAACATACCCTGCCCGCTGCTCTGCAGGTTGTTCGACAGATCGACAATATTTGAATCGACGGGACTGCCGACCGATTGCGAAGGAGCTGCAATGGCCCTGCGCAGGCGCGCGCTCATGAACGGAAGCGCGGAAAATCCATCGGCATCTTCGCTCAATACCGCATCGATGCCCGCACCCGCCGCCCATTCGGAAACAGGCCGGGTATCGAGTTCAGGCCCGGGCTGATAAGGCGGATTCCAAGGCCGCCCGTAATGCGAGCCCGGCAAACTGCGGATATAGCTCGCGATCTGCTGGCCTTGCAGGGTGCTCAGGCCATGAAACGCGCTGCGCTGGATGATGGAATCGTTGGAAAAGTTGAAATATGCGAGATCATGTCCACTCTGCGCATGACAATCACTGCAGCGGGCCCGAATGGGGGGGCCGCCGGGGCGGTCGATGATGGTTGCACTGCGCCACAGGGTTTCGCCCGCCGCGCGATCTGCGGCGCTGGCCAATGGCGCTGACCATGTGGCCGGATTGTCGTTGACGAAACTGGACGCGAGGATCGCGGGTTGCCCGCTGGTATCGAGCAGATTGAGCCGGAGTACCCGAAAGCCGATGGTGATGTCATCGCCCACCGCAAAACGGAACGCGATGGTGTGCCGCCCCGCAGGTAGCGCGGGCGCCGCAAGGACCACTTGGAGATCCAAGGTCGTGAACGGGCCGCCGATACCGCCCACGCGCCCGGCGAGACCCGCCACCTTCGCAGTGGTATTGGTCAGCGCGATCCACGGCCGGTCGTCCACCTTCACCGCGACCATCCCCGCATGCGTCGCGCCATGCAGCCGCAGCGACAGCGTGCTGGTGGCGTTGACAGTGTCGACCGTCACGCTGCGGGTGGTGCCGACCGGGCCCAGCACTTCAATTGGAAGTACGATTGGTGATGCAGCAGCAGCGGTCGCGCTGGCTAGCGCAAGCGCTGCCAGGAAGCAGCCGCGCAGCAGCGACTGATGCATAAGGATATGTCTGATCACAGGCAGTCGCCTCTCCGCAGAAACGGATCATTGAATCAAAGCCCTTCAACTATGCGGCGAATTCGCTCGCCGCATACTGTTCCGGGAACAGCAGTTACATCCTCGGCGCGCTTTGTTTCTGATCCAGATCCTGGCTCAGCGCCTGCGCGACGACAGCGGGGGTCTGCGTCTGCTGCAAGGCGACCGAGGCGGTCTTCCAGACTTCATCGAACGGCTTATTGGCCACATCCATGCTGACTTGTGCCCGGTTCGCCGCCGGATCGAATTTGTCGCGGTCGAGCGCGAACGCGGTCGTCGGTGTCAGCACCACGTCTTGTACCTTGGACAGGTTGGCAGACGCACCAGCCAAGCCTGCGATCAGACTCGGATTTTGATTTTCAGTGGCAATGCCGTTGCGCTCCATCGCGGTAGAGATCTGCTGCACTATCGGATTGTTTTTGAAAATCTCCAACGACTGTGCGCTATTGCTATGTATTTCGTTGGTTGTCGAAGCGATCGCGGTATCTCGGCCCAGGTCAGCTCGGTTGTGGCCGAAATCGTCGACGCGCACGCGTACAACCCCCTTGATGAAATCAATGTGCTCTCTAGATCCTTGTGTCGCGCCGTGATTTTCGAGAAAGTTTAAGCTGACAGCCGACATCGGGAAGTTCATCGTCGTACTTTTGTCGTACTCTGAATGGCCCCATGCAAGCTGTGGAACGCCGTCGCCGATAGCATAAAAATGCGTGTGCTTGACCCTTACGCCGTATTCCCCTGCGGCCTTCATCGCGGCTGCAGGACTCTCTGGCCCCGTGGTGTAGGCCGGCGTCGATAGCGTGACGAGATGAACACCTACATTCATATCTTTTGTTAGCGGATGATGTTTGAGCCCGGCGGCGATATCGTCGCTCGCAAGAATCGCGACGTTGCCGCCATGGCTGAACCCGACCAGATTGATGCCCAGTCCTTTTTTCGGGTCGATCTGCCCCGACTCCACGGCCTCCACGATCTTATCGACGGCATGCTTCGCGAATGCCTTGGAGGCCTCCTCGCGCTCTTTCGTGCCGTTGGCGATACCGGAAAGCTTGTCCCACGGGAAAAAGGTATCAAGCATGTTGCCGTTTTTGCCGATGCTCCCGAATTCTTTGCTGATCTCCGTCGTTACGGCACGAACATTCTCCGCTGTATTGATAGTTCCATGGATGCCGAACGTATACATCTGCGGCTTGTCGCCGCCGTAAGGCAATCTGTCGTCGGACATCGCTCGTTACCTCATGATGAACAAAAAGGATCCATGCCTCATACGCCGGGCTAACAGCTTCGATACGAGCGGTTCGCGCCCGCCCGAAAGTTCACATGTCGTCCGCATCGTTCGCCGCGTACCGATACCGGACGCGACGGTCACATCCTGGGCGCGCTCTGGCTCTGCTTCTGTTCCAGATCCTGCGCTTGCGCGACAACCGCTGGCGCTTGCGTCTGCTGCAATGCGACCGAGGATTTTTGCCAGACTTCATCGAAGGGTTTGTTGGCGACATCCATGCTGACCGAGGCCCGGTTCGCCGCCGGATCGAACTTGTCGCGGTCGAGCGCGAACGCGGTCTGCGGCGTCAAGACCACGTCCCGCACCTCCCGCAGATTCGCGGCCGCGCCGGCTAGGCCTGCGACCAGACTGGGGGATGGGTTCTCGCCGTTGCGGTCCAGTGCGGCGTAGATTTCCTGCACTCTTGGGTTGTTCTTGAACTCCAACGACTGCGCGCCGCCGGTCTGTATCTCAGGGTTTGCGGAAGCAACCACGCTGGCGTTTTTGCCGGGCATCAACGCGACGGACTGGCTGGGCGGTTCGACCTCAGCGGAAGAGCTACGATTCGGCATGACGATTTCGTCGTACCGCTTTTCCGCATTCAAGCGAAGATCATCCACCATACTTTTGGTGTAAACGATCGTCGTACCGTTGACTTCAACCTTCGCACCATCCTTATTACTTTTGCACCAATTGATGACTGTCTGCGCGAATTTTATGTCGAAATTTTCCTGGACGTTCTGCATCAATTCACTTTTAACGCTAGGCGTCAGATTTGCACTGGTATTGATGCCAAACACGCCGGCTTCACCAGAAAACCCGATGCTCTTCCCGCTCAGTACGTCGCCGCGCGACTCCAGAAGATGGTTGCCGACCTTGCCAGTTATGTGGTCTCCGTACTTGTTGAGAAGCATACGGAAAAGAACGTCTGCGGGATCTCCGCCTACATCGCCTTTAGGCGAATTGATAGTCAGATGCCCACTGTCGTTGAAGATGACGTTGGCATCGAAATCGACCATAGCCGTACCGCCGCGCACGTGGTTCTTCGGCAAGGGCGCATCGTCCGCTATTCTTTGTTTAGTAGTGTCTATGACTGAATTTACATAGTTCCTGCCTACGTCATTCAAGATTTTACCCAAGCCATCCCATTGCTTTTCTTTCTCGGACATCTTCGTTTCCCTCGAGTATCAAGAACCGTGGATTGATCTCGCACCAAGCAGGCCGACGACTCCCGCTCAGGTCGATCGCGGCAGCCTTGCCTCGGTACGGGCCATTGCACCGCTCGTCAGAGGACATGGGCGCGCAAGCGCTTGCGAACACGCCGCCTTTTTGACGCGCGGAGCCGGGCGATGTCCTTTGCATCGGTTCTCGGAAATCTCTCGGTTTTTTTTCTTCGCAGAATCAAACGATTGCGCATGATTCACTCCGCCGGAAGTGCAGCCGGGCGTACATTGCCAGGAGGCGGTTGGCACCCATAACGCGACAGATGTCACAGAGCAGCGCTCAGGCAAGTGCTCTCGAACACCGGCCAAAGACGGTGCGATCGCGGACCGAACAGGCTCTACCCGGCAGCAGCCTCGCGCGCCATCCGCTGCTCGAACAACTCCTCCCGCGCCCACACCGGCAGCACCGGGCCGCAGTCGTCGCGTCCGACAGTGGCGCACAGGCGCCAGCGCAGCAGATGCACGCCGGTGCGCAGGGTCGGGCCGGCGCCGTCGCGGACGGCGATCGGCTCGACGACGCGCAGCGCCCGCTGCAGACGCTCATGGTCGGCGCCGGGCATCGCGGTGGCATGGCGTGTCAGCAGGGCGAGGGACTCGGCTTCCTCCCGGCTCAGATCAGGCGTGGCCAGCAGGGCATCGATACGTGGCCGCAGCGTGGGCCAGGCGCGCTCGGCTTCGCCACCCAATTGATAGAGCCTGGCCTTGCCCAGCAGGCCGAAATCGCCGCGGCTCGCTTGCGCGATACGGTCGTAGGGTGTCGCTTGGCACAGCTTGAGCAGAAGCTGGGCGCGATCGGCGTGACCGGCTTCGGCCAGCAACCACGCCATTAGGCAGGGATGGGCTTCTTTCAGCTCGAAATTCTCGCGCTCCATCGCATCCACGGCGGCCACGGCCGCCTGCAGTTCGTCTCGGGCGAAATGCGCTTCCACGCGCAGGGTCTGATTCCATAGCTGTGCTTGAGCACTCGTTGCACCCGCCCGCTCCAGCGCTGCAACGCCGTCCAGCGTGTCCTTGTAGCGCAAGCCGTAGCGCACCTCATTGAGCACGATCTGGGTGTCTTGAATCCCCATGCTTGGGGTATACGCCGTATCGATCAATTCGCGGATACGCTGCAGATGCGAACGCGACGCGTCCGGGCGATCGCGCTCCAGCGCAGTCAGCAGATGCAGCGTTGCAATCTCGCCGCGGACGCTGCCCGCGGCTCGTGCTTTGTCCGCCAGTACCTGCAGGATGGCGCGGCGCCGGGCTGTTTCCGTGCCGGGCGCAACTTGCACGAACCGCAGTACAAAGGTGCGGATATCGATCGCCTTGCGCGCGCTGCCCAGCGCGTCCATCGCATCGGCCGTATCGATCCCTATCTTCACGCCTTGCGCTTCGCGGCCCTGGCTCATCGCGATCGCTGCGCGCTGCGCCTGTAGATTCAGGCGGGCAAATTCCCAACCGGCCACCACCGCAGTCCGCTGGGCTTGCGCAATCCGGTCTTGCGCTTCGGCGATCTCGCCGAGACGGATCTGCGCGCGCACCGCCATGATTTCGTCGAAGCTCCACTGCCCTGCGCCTTTTGGCCGGCCCTGCTCCGCATCGATGTCGCGCAATAGTTCGCGCATCTCCAGGCGCTTGAAGCGGGACAGCCTGCTGGCACGCACGCACAGCGCTTGCCTGTTTTTTTCGGGCGCGAGTTGCACCAGCAGGGACTGCAGTTCGCAGCGCTGCGCCGGGTCCAACGCGGTATCCGGACCCACGCGCGCAATCAGGGCCAGAGCCTCGCGCCCCTGGCCCTGGTCGTACAGCGAGACCGCCATCGGGATCATCACTGCGGCACTCACCGGATCGCGAGCCAGCGCGCGCCGGAATTCGATCAGCGCGCGCTGGTGATCGAACAGCAGATTGGCGGTCAACGCGGAGATCAGCGCATCTTCGGCGCGCGTCGGCGTTTTTACGGTGGGGACCAGCGAGTATTCGAGCAATTTCCGCACGGCTGCAGCAAGCGCGCTGCCGGGACCGCGGAAATGTTTGCGCACGATTGTGGAACCATGACGCAGGCTCAATTCGGCGGACACCTCGCGCCCCGCACCCGGCGCGACCTCGACCTGCAGATGCGGACCGGCGAACGGATTGCTGCGCTGCGTGCGCTCGAAGGCGAGCACCGCACCGCCGCGCAGATAGGCGGTCTCGACCGTAGCGCGCAGTACCGGTTCGCGAACCCACTTCAATGCGTCCGGCGCAATCACGGCGGCGGTCATCTCGATGTCCGACCGCAATACGATGCGCGCCGGCGCAGCGCGTTTCGACTGCCACGCCAAAAAACCGATCAGCGCGATCAGGACCAGCGCAGCGCCGATGCCTGCGATACGCCGGAAACGAAGGCGCGACCATAAAAGCGGCGAATCGTCGCGCGCCCTCGACAAATCCCCATGGGCAGCCGCCTGTGAACCGGATACCTCGGGCGATGGCGAGTTCTGACCCATCGGCTGTGTGGCCGCATCATCATCATCGATCAGCCACGCGGCCTCCGGCACGGCCAGCAGATAACCCCGCTTCGCCAGGGTCTGCAGCACGTCCTTGCCGTGATCGCCGAGGGCTTTGCGGATCTGCCAGATGCAGTGACTGATCGCAGCATCCTCGACCACCCGCCCGGCCCAGACGCTATCGAGAATCTGCTCACGGCCGACGACTTCGTTTGCATGCCGGCAAAGCAGCAACAGCAGCGATTCCGCTCGCGGGAGCAGTTTCCCCCGTTCGTCATCAGCAATGACCGTGCCGCGCTCCAGGTCGATGCGCCAAGGGCCGAGACACAACCGATGCGATCGTTTGTTCCCCAAAGCGCCTGTCATTGATCAATGTCTGTGATGGACTTGGGTCAAGTCTAGCGCAGCGGTAGCGCCCCAAAGCGAGACGAACGTGCTAACCGGCCCTGTTATCGCCCACTCGCACTGGCGTGCCGGCCGGCCAGCATGCGCAAACGACAAACCCGCCTTACAGCGGGTTTGTCGTGCATCCGACCGTGGGGAGCGGTTCTATACACTCATCGGTTTACGTTCTTGCTGCTCGGTGGGCTGCGCCAATGCGACCTGCTGGCTCTGCTGCGGCTGCGCCGCCATCTGCGTGGCGACCCTGTCGAAATCGCCCTGCTGTGCCTGCGGGACGGCGACGTTCAACGCGGCATCGCCTTGCCCTTGCGTCGCGATGAAGTTGCCGTTCCTGCCCTGCACCACGGCGATATCCTGATCGGCCTTGTAACCGGGCGTCTTGCTGATGGTGTCCACAGCCACGGCTGCCGCATCCCGATTGCCGTTGGTGCCTTCGAGCGCCTGCGCGAATTGCTTGCCATAAGGGTGGGCGCCGTCTTCCAACGGACTAGTTTTCGCGGCTGCCAACGAGGCTTGAGCATCGGTAGTCCTGTTGAGATCGGGCGCATTTGCCACTGCCACCAGCGATGGCTCGCCGCCTTCCGCGGCGCCCATGCGAACGCCTCGGCCTTTGTAGTAATTGACTTCCCAGTCGGCATGCCCACCGGTCGTGTAAAGATCATCCACTCTGGGTCTGACCGTACTGTGATTCTGAAGGCCGTACATCCCCATCTGCAGCGGCGATTCGTTGGATGTGTGCAACGCCTTCATCGGGCCGGCATCGAAGTAACGCCCCAGGCTCCAGTCGGTATCGTGCGCCATCGAAATGGTCGACGCCCCACCGGGATACTTGCCCGTCGGCAGAACATCGGGACCATTGCCCGCGGTACCGCCGAACGGATCCATCTTCCTCCATGTGGCCGCATCGGGGGAGCCTCCGCTGCGCTCCTTCGCCGCGAGCGACCATGCGACGTGCGCAGGCGAATTGAGATACCCCTGTTCTTTCGCCATGTCGGCCAGTTGCGCCGTGGTTTTGCCGTACGCCTTGATGTCGTCCTGATTCTTGCGTTCCAGTGCGTTTTCGATATGGTCCTGTCTTTGCGATGCGGTGTACTTTTCGGGATTCAGCAGACCTCTTTCGCCGTTGGTCAGTTCGCGCACCTTGATCTCGATTTCAGCATCCGGATACGTTTTTCCCTTGATCGGGCCGAAGTCGGCATCTTTGACGGGCGCGGTGACTTCTACTGTTCTGATCGGCATGACGATTGACTCCTGATTTTCAGATTCTGCGTTGTGTGCGGCACATGCCGCGGATTGGATTCGGACGCTGGTCGGGCATGTCCTCTTGCGATACCCAGGCTTCCGGATATTCGCCGCCAGACGTTCTTCACACCGGCTCCGTCACCAACGGAGAGCCGGAAGAGCATATTTTCAAGCGTCCTACGCCATCGACGGCCCGCTCTGCTTGCGCTGCTGATCCTGTTCCTGTGTCTGGCTGTGACTGGCCATCATCGCCGGAGCGTTGTCGATCGCCGCCGCGTACTTCTGCACCACTTCTTCGGTAGGTTTGTTGGCCAGCGCCATGTCCACCGGCGCGACGCGCGCGGCGGGATCGGTCTTTTCACGATCAGTCACGAAGGCGGTCTGTCCGTTCTGGCTGAAGGCCACGTCCTGGATCGTGCTGAAGCGATTTTCCGCGGCCACACCGGCCACGCTGGCGACCATACTGGGATTGAGGTTTTCCTGGGGCACGTCGGGCGCGGCGCGATGCAGCGCCGCCGACGCCTGTTGGACCATCGGATTGTTGTTGAACTCCTGCCAGTTGACGTTCGCGCCCGGTGTAGCGGGCGTGATACCGGCAACCTGGATATCGGTTTCGGCGCTGCTGCGCTGCTGCGCGGGCGCCAGACCGTTGAATCGCTGACGCATGGTTTCGGCGGCAACATCCATCATTCCTGGCACGTTCTGCACCGCACCGTGATTGGCCAGACCGTTGAGACCGAAAGGCGCATTTTCGAAGTTGTAATTCCGGGTGATCTCGGTGTCGTAATTCGCATTTGCGACCGCCAGGCGGATCACGCCATCACCCGGGGTATTGAAATGCGTATGCGCGAATTGCACGCCGTCGGCCTGCACCGCATTGCGCGCGGTGTCCGGATTCTCGGGGCCCCGGGTGTAGGCGGGCGTGGACAGCGTGGTCAGATGGATCGCGGATTCGATGCCGCGCTGTTTAAGACCTTCGGAAATGTTGTCCGCCGCGAGGATCGACACATTGCCGCCGTGGCTGAAACCCACAAGATTGATCGTCAGCGGCTTGTCGCGATCGAGGGTGCCGGCTTCGATGGCTTTGTCGACCTGCTGCAGCACGTGCGCGGACAGCCGCTCGGACGCGATCTCGCGATCGTTCGTACCGTTCATCTGGTGCGCCGTGCCCGGTACCGGCGTGGTGACCACGACTGGGACCGTGCCGTAGACGGGGTCGTAGCTATCCACCGTCTGGGTGGTAGTACGCGCACGCCAGTCGAAACCGTTGTCCCAGAGATTGGCGCCTTCGGTGGTGCGACCGACCGCTGCGCTGATACGGCTGGTCACTTCACGGACATCACCGGGCGTGTTGTTGGTGCCGTGCACACCAAAGGTGAAGATCTGTGCGTCTTTGCTGTAGGGGTCTGACATCCTGAGGGTCCTTGTGTTTGCCATGCGCAATAAATGGGCGTACGCGGACAGAAGGTCGGGAATCGGGTCTGGTCCGCGCTGCACCTGTGTGGCATGGGCGGAAGGGCAAATCCTCTCAATGTGCTACCGGAAATATCTCGAACTTATTTTTCGTAAAAAATCAAATAGTTGAGACACACAAACGCGATATCTGGAAAAGCCGGTTATACCGATCCCCGCAAAGGACAGAGACAGCGTTCGCGAAAATAGACGGGCGAAGCGTCAGGGCAGCGCAGGCCGGGATTCGACCAGGCGGACCGCAAACCGGTCCTCGGCCGCCCATTCAGGCAGCGCTCGCGCTGGGCAACCGCCGTCTACCGCCGCTTCGCATAGCGTGCCGCGCAGCAGCTCGGCGCCAAGGCGCAAACCGGGACCGGCGCCATCAAGCGTTGCCACACGATCGACGACCCTGCGCGCTGCCTGCAGCCGGCGCGGATCGGCGCCCGGCAGGCCCACAGCGTGGCGCGTCATCAATGCCAGCGCCTCGGCTTCCTGGCGGCTGGGGTCGCGAATGGCCAGCAGCGCATCAATACGCGGCCGCAGCAACTGCCATGCACCAGCGAGTTCGCCGTCGAGCACGCGCTGGCGAGCCGCGGCGATCAGACCGAAATCGGTCTGCTCTGGGCTACGCATGCCGTCATTGCAGCGTTCCAGATAGGCGTTGGCGCGATCCCGGCGGCGCGCTTCGGTCAGCACCCATGCGTAGAAACAGGGATTGGGCGATGCGGTGATGTCCAGCCCGGCGCGCTCCATCGCGTCGATGCCCTCGACCGCGGCGCCGATCTCGTCACGCCAGAAATGCGATTCGACCTGCAGATAAAGCGCCCAAGCCAATGCACGCGGATGTGGATGCGGCGCCTGCTGCAGTGCGCGGATTTCGGCCAGACCTTCCGTGTAGCGCCGCGCGCCGACCACCTCGCCGGCCACGAAATAGGGATGCAGGCTGTTACCACCGTCAAGGCGCGCGTCGCGGATGCGCTGGCGTGCGCGGTCGAGGTGGTCGCGCCAGACGGCGGGGCGGTCGCGATCGATACGCGCCAGCAGCAGCAGCGCCTCGATTTCCGCGCGAAGATTGCCTGACGCGCGTGCCTGTTCGACGATCGAACCGAGCTGCGTGCGACGCGCGGCCATCGCCGGCCCGGGGACGATCGGCTGCGCCCGCTGCACCCACACCCGGCTTTCCGCCGCCAACGCCGTGTCGCCCAGGCGCGCGAAACCTTCGGCGATCCGGGTCTGTGTCTCGGCCGCGGCTTTGCGCTCGCCGCGATGCATATGCAACGGGCCCAGATTGGTACCCAAGCGCAGCGCGGCATGCGGCCACCCGGCGCGCTCGGCGATGGTCCGCGCGCGCTCGATCTCGTATTTCGCGCGCTCCAGTTCCTGCAGACGCAGCAGCGCGAGGATCAGCGCATCCTCCTGCTCCAGCCACTCGCCCGCGCCCGCGGGCTGCGCGTACAGGCGCTCGATCTCGCGCAGCGCATCGCGAAGTTGCAGCCGCTCGACGCGCGCGACCATGGCCGCACGCGGACAGATGTCTTTGCCCAGCCGATCAGGTGCGATCCGCGCGAGCAGACGATCGATGCGGCAGCGGCGGACCGCATCGGTTTCGAGAGCGCTGGCTTCGACAGCACTGACTTCGACCACTCCGATGTCGACAGCGGGCTCGAGCGGTCGCGCCGCCGCGCGCGCTTCATCCGCGCGCCCCTGGTCGAACAGCAGGCCGGCCAGCGCGATCCGCGCATCGGTCATCCGCCCATCCAGGGCCAGCGCACGCTGGAATTCCAGCAGCGCTGTAGCGCGGTCGAAGCCCGCCTCGGCCAACCGCCCGGCGACATAGGCATCGGTGGCGGGGCCGGGCGAACGGGTCGGCGCGGACAGATGTCGGCTCAACAGCGTCTGCAGTGCATCGGGCAGGCCGACGGCCGGGCCACGGTAACGCTCGCGGATGCGCACGCGGCCCTGCACGAGCGTCAGCTCCGCTTCCAGCGTCTGCCGGTCGGCGCGGTCGATGCGCACTTGCAGATGCGGGCCGCGGAACGGGTTCTCGATCTGCGCATGCTGGAACACCACCACATCGACATCGCGCAGATGCGCCTGTTCGATGGTCTTGCGCAGCAGCGTTTCGCGCAGCCACGCCAGCGACGGCGGCACCACGACCGCCGCGCTCATCTCGGTCTGCGGGTCCAGCACGATGCTGCCCTGCGCCTGCATCCAGCGCCACGCCGGGATCGCCGCGAAAGCGATCGACGCCGCCAAGAGGACGGCGATCGCCGGAGCCCATCCGCGCCGACGCAATGCGGGAGCGACCTGCGGTGCAATTGCGGGCGGATCGGCTTCGAAGGATGCAGGGGCCTCTGTCGCAGCATCCGGCACGCAGGCCGTAGCGGACTGGTGCGTGAACTCCTCAAGCGGTGCCGAACGGATCCATGCCTCGTCCGGCACCACCAGCAGATAGCCGCGCTTGCTGCGGGTCTGCAGGATGTCCTTGCCGGCCGGGCCCAGGGCGCGGCGGATCTGCCAGACGCCATTGGTGATGGCGGCATCCTCCACCACCCGTCCGGCCCACACCGTTTCCAGAATTTCCTCGCGCGACACCAGGGTGTTGGCCCGCCGCGACAGCAACAGCAGCAACGCTTCCGCACGCGGAGTCAAACCGCTCGATCCCTGCTCACTGGAGACTGCACCGTGATCGAGATCGATCACCAGCGACCCCAGCCTGAAACCGATAAACACGGACGCGATGCTTGGTCCCATTATCCCATCCCACGTTGACACTGGTTCGAGTCTAGAGTGTCCCGGACCCGTTTACATGTGCGTTACATGCGCAGCGGTGGGAGTCGGCCGGCAGCGCGGCGATCCAGCAAGGCGATCCAGCAACACGATCAGGCGACGCGGCAGCCCACAGGCAAGAGGCGCGCCGAAGCGCGCCCCTTATCCAATGCCACGTCGATGGATATCGACGCAACACCCTATTTCATTCCGCCGCGGGCGGCGGCGGCGGACGCTTGCCGCGACGCGCGTTGTTCCAGCGGCGCAGGCCGTACACGCCCAGGCCGACCGCCAGCCACAGCGGCCACACCTGCAGCAGCGCCAGCAGCAGGTCCAGCAGGCCGTACCAGCCCACGCGCAGCGCGCTGAACAGGCGCCAGAAAAAGCCGGGGCTGTGCTTCTCGAACACCGCTTCTACATCGACCATCTCGGTCTGGCGGATCTTCGACAGCTGATACAGAGTGAGATTGATGGTGCTGAAGGCGACCCGATCCTCGAATTCCTTCTGCTGGATCAGGGCTTCATCGCGCTGCAGTTTGGAGCCGGTGCGCGCGGCGATGACGTCGGCCTTGCGGTCGAGGCGATCGCCCGACTGCAGCGCCTGGCCAAGCTCCAGCTGCGCCTGCTGTTCGCGCTGGTAGGCGAGCTGCTGGCGCAGCATCTGGAACTGCGCGTCTGCGGCATCGAAACCGCGCTGGTCGAGGAATTCCATCTGCGACGCGATCGCGCGCAGGAACGTCTGGGTCTTGTCGCTGGGCACGCGCACGGTGAGCGTGCCGCGCACCGTGTATTCGGCGAGTTCCAACAGTTTGCCGTCGCCAGCGGGGCGGCGCTGCACGTTGAGCGTTTGCGCGGCGATGTCGTTGTCGACCACGAAACCGCCCTGCTGCGCGGCGACATCCTCGATCGCCAGCGCCGAGGTGTAGACATCCTTCACCCTGAACTGCGCCTGCGCAGTGCGGATGAATTTGCGTTGCCCGTCATCGAAGGTCGCGGCGCTGGAGCTGACCTGGGCGGCGTCGACGGTGGTGCGGGTTTCAACCTGGGCTTCGCGTTGCAGGCTCTCGCTGCGGGGGGCCATGTCTGCGACGGCATCCGCAGCAGGTTCCTGCGGCATCGGCGCGGATGCGGGCATCGCGCCGCCCATGGCCTTCTCGGCACTCTGGTTCATGTCCACCGATTCGGCGGCGGCGTTTTCGGAGGCACTGTCCTGTCTGCTGCAGGCGGCGATGGTCAACGACAGCACGGCGGTGAGGCCGCAGACGAACAGGTTCGAGCGGATGGAACGCATGGAGATTCCCCGGTGATCGATCAGTGATTGGGCGGCGGTCGCGGCAGGATGGTGGCGCGCGATGGGCAGTGCGCGTGATCAGAACGTACCGGATCGGATCGCGGGGTTAGCCGAAAGCGGCCATGGGCTGGCGTAACCGGCGTCACCAACAACCGGCGTCAGCCCGACGTCCAAGCAAACGTACGTAGGCTGGCGCTGAGCGCAGCGACGCCCAGCCGCCCGCGATCCTTCAATGCGCCGTCATCCTGCTGCTAACGAAGCTGGGCATCGCTGCGCTCAGCGCCAGCCTGCGCTGGATTTTCAGCGGATTTTTTTCAGCGTTCCAGAATCGCGACCACGCCCATGCCGCCGGCGGTGCAGATCGAGATCAGGCAGCGGCCGCCGCCGCGCTCCTTCAGCTGCTTGGCGGCGGTGGCGACCACACGCGCGCCGGTGGCGGCGAACGGGTGACCCGCGGCCAGCGACGAACCTACCGGGTTGATCTTGGCCGGATCGATGCTGCCCAGCGGCGCGTCCAGGCCCAGCCGGGTCTTGCAGTAATCGGCGCTTTCCCAGGCGCGCAGCGTGCACAGCACCTGCGCGGCGAAGGCTTCATGGATTTCGTAGATATCGAAATCCTGCAGCGTCAGGTTGTTGCGCTTGAGCATCTCGGCAACCGCGACCGTAGGCGCCATCAGCA